>JBJTIV010000019.1:0-5708 GCA_046095145.1 Planctomycetaceae bacterium | reverse complement strand
CCACTTGCCCATGAAGATCATGAAGAAGGCCATGATCAGCACGATGCCGCCGCGGATCTCGATGAAGAATCCCTTCACGCCCAGCGAGTAGATGAGCGCCGTGATCACCATCGTGCCGGCGATGTCGGTGTTGCTCGACATGCCCGACGCGCCCAGCGCCCACCACGGCAGGTTGCGGTTGCCGAGGAAGTAGGCGTCGATGTTGTCTCGGGCCTTGCGCTCCAGCCAGAGGCCGAGGATCATGATCCCGACCAGGTACGCGGCGATGAACGCGTAATCGAGCGGGCCCAGCACGTTCGTGCCCGTCAGCCATCTCTCGGCGAGCCAGTTCATCGTGCCGACTCCATGGCCTCGAGGAGGTTGCGGCACAGCAGGAGCGCCCGCGGCACGTGGAAGGCGCACTTGTACGGCCCGCCCTTGAACGACTGGCTCACGCGGCCCTCACGATCGAGGTAGCCGTACCATTCGCCGTGCTCGCGGTCGGGAAAATGGGCGAACGTGTAGTCCTTGGTGGCCTCGAACAGCGACCAGTCGGCCGCGCTTCCGGTGATGCTGGCATCGAGCAGGTGCGCATAGAGGGCCTCGCAGTGGGGCCACCAGAGCTTCATGTTCCACTCGAGTTGCACCGGCGCGTGCCCCTGGGCGTCGAGGAAGTAGAACAGCCCGCCGTGCTCCTTGTCCCAGCCCTCGGCATGGGACCAGCGGACGATGTACACGGCCAGGGCCGAGAGCGTCGGATTTTTCTGGCGTTGGGCCCAGTGCTGCAGGAACCAGCCGGCCTCGATGGCGTGGCCCGGATTGAGGAGGCGGCCCTCGGGCAGCTCGAGGCACAACGACCCGTCCGGACGCACGTTCTCGTAGACCCGCTGCTCCTCGGGCTTCACGTGCAGCAGGAAGGCCCGCTGGCACTGCTCCAATTCGCGCTCGTAGGGGGCGGCCTGGCCGTCGGTGAGCTCCTCGATGAGGTTCATGAGGATCATCGGCACGGCCAGCGCCTGCAGCGGCGTCTCCCCGGGCTGGGACGGCCGGCCGACCTTCCGCCAGTCGAAGGCCCACGTCCACACCAGCTCGAACATCCGCCGGGCTTCCCGCGCGTAGCTCTCGTCGCCGCTGGCGCGGGCGAACTCGGCCATGGCCATGATGTAGAAACACTCGCTGAAGATCTTCCGCTGGATGGAGATGGGCGTGCCCGCGGCCGTCATCCGGAAGGGGATGCGGTCGTCGGGCGTGAGGGCCTTCGAGCGCAGGAATTCGGCGCCGCTCCGCGCCATCGCCAGCCACGCGGGCTTCGGCTCGACGGTGCGGTAGAGCTTGCTGAAGAGCCACGTCTCGCGGCCCTGCAGCCAGCCATACTTCGTGACGTCGTAGACCCGGCCGGTGCGGTCGAGGCAGTTCCAGAAGCCCCCGTGCTCGCGATCCCAGGAATGCCGCTCCCAGAACGGGATCACGCTCCCGAACAGCTCCTCCTCGAATTCGGCGCGCAGCCGCCGGAGCGTCTGGGCCGACGCGGGCGGCGCCGCGGCGGCGGTCCGGGCACGGTCGGGAGGCGACGTCATGTCAGAGTTCCTCGCCGCGCAGCCACTCCTGGTAGCGCGCATAGAGCTCGCGCGCGGCCAGGTACGTCGAATGCGGGCTCATGAAGTGCGAGAACTCGAAGGTGATGAGCTTGTCGACGCCGGCGGCACTCGCCTGCTCCGCCTTATAGAGCAGCTTGCGGATGTCGGTCGGGGGAAACTTGATGGGCATGTCGCGATCGAAGCTCTCCAGGTTGCTCCAGCACTCGAGGCCGTGCTTGACCGCCAGCTCGCGGTTGACCCGCAGGTAGTCGGGCAGTTCGAGGAACGACATCTGGCCGTCCTGGAAGGCCACGATGTCCACCTTGCCCTCCAGGTCGCGAAACACGGCCTCCCACTCCTTGACGTGCTCGTCGAGCGAGATCGCCCCCGTGCCGAACTGCTTCACGCCCTTCACGTAGGGCGACATCAGGATGGGGATGTCCTTGAGCGACCGCAGGTGTCGGGAGAGCTCGTCGTAGACCCGCATCATGCCGGCGTTGAAGGTGTTGATCTCGTGGCTGATGTACCAGCCCGCGAACGCAGGCCTGTGGCCGTAGCGCTCCACCACCTCGCTGCAGAACTCGCGGTTGAGGTCGCTCTCCTTCCGATAGTCGCCGTTGACCCAGTGCTCGCCCGAGTCGTAGGTGCCGAAGAAGAGCCGCATGCCGCAGCGCTCGGCCTCGCCGAGAAACAGGTCGACGAGATCCTGGTAGGCCGGCAGGCAGCGGCGGTGCCGGCCGATGACCCGGGAATCGAAGCACAGCCGCTCGCGGTAGCCGGCCCGGATCAGGATCACCGTGTCGATCCCGATCGCCCGCATCGCGTCGAAGTCGGCGGCCCACTCGCGGCGCCCCCAGTTCTGCGGCGGGATGTCGTGGGTGATCTCGTCGAGAAACGTGCCCGTGATCGTCAGCATGGCGCGATCTTCCAGGTTTGCATTTCGAACGGCCTGAAGGCGAGGTCCAGCCGCTTCCGCCGCCCCAGGTCGCGGGAGGAGATCGTCGTCGTCTCGTCGAGCCTCATCCGCGAGGCCACGAACGGGCCGTCGGGCAGGCCGGCGAGCTCGTGCGTGATCGCGATCTCCTGCCCGGTCGGGTTCAGCAGCCGCACCAGCAGACCCGCGCCGGCCGCCGGTTTCAAACACATCACCTCGAGCGGCGTGTCGCCCACGTCGAGCAGCGAGGCCGCGAGCACCGGCCGCGCCGCGGCCGACCGCACCGGCACGACGGGGCACTCCTGGATCCAGCAGGGATGGAGGGTTTCCTTCAGCAACCGCATGGCGTCGACGACCCGCGGCACGCAGCCCACCGCCACCACGTGGTCGAGCCGGGTCTGCAGCTGCGCGGCGGGAGTGGGCCGCTGTGGCCCCGCCTGGCACGAGCGGATCCGACCGCCGCGCACCGAGAGAAAGCCGACGGCGCGGTGGAGCGTGAGGGCCGCGGCCGGGACCGCCCCGCGGTCCGAGGCCACCAGCTCGAACTCGTGCAGGCCGACGCCGCCGCAGAACGCCGTGCCCGCGGCACCGGCCCAGACGACTCCGTCGTTCGTGTGCTGCACCGGATAGGGCTTCTCGCCCGGGTAGGCGGGCGTGGCGAGCGGGCCGTCCCAGAGATCGTGGGCCGCGGGCTCCGCCGGGAGCGACCACCACTGCGCCTGGCCGTCGACGATCACCTCGCGGCACGCGCCGAGGCCGGCGGCACCGGCGAGCGCCTGCGGATCGACCACCACCCGCAGGCGGCTGTCGCGGAAGATGTTGGTGTAGGAGACGTGCAGCTCCCAGACGAACCCGCCCGGTGACGCGCCTGCAGCGCCCGCGGGCCCACGGTTCGCTCCGGGGTCGCGCCGGCGGGCTCGCACGGCGATCGGCATCGTCGCCTGCGGGCCCAGGCAGTCGCCCAGCGGCCGGCGGCCGAGCTCGTCGCGGTCGATCGACGTGTGGCCGCGGATCTCATAGGCCAGGTGGAAGACGTCCGGCGTCCGCCCGTCGGCCTCCGCGGCCACGAGCCGCGCCCTCTGCACGGGCAGCTCCGGGCAGGGGCCGTGCGAATAGCCGTCGCCGAGATCCGCGTCGAGCTCGAAGCGGATCGACTCCACGAGCGCCTCCGGGACTGGCTCCGGCCGCTCGTTCGAGGCCAGCGTGAGCGGCTCGGCGATCTCGTCGATGGTCAGCACCTCGAAGCCGAGCGGCGGGAGGCTCAGCGTGGCCTCGATCTCGTAGTCGCGGCCCCACGTGGTCTCGAGATACCGGTTCCGGAGCGCCTTGCAGGAGCTCGACAGCACGCGCACGGGAACCTCCGCGCCGGCCGCATCGACGGCGGAGAGCCGCCGCGCCGGGGATGGCGGGGAGAACTCGCCCCCCTCGTCGGCCATGAGGATGCGGACCGCGGCGGAGACCGTGACGGGCCACGGGTGCGGATTGAAGGCGAAGACCCGGGTCGAACGGGGCCCGCCCGGCGCCGGCAGGCGGTGCTGCACGAGGTGCTCGATCTGCCGGGTGATCGCCTCCTGCGCGAAGGCCAGCACCTCGTGGTAGCGCTGCACGTCGTCGAGATGCACGTCGTCCACGCTGCAGCCGCAGATGTCGTCGTGGGCGTGGTTCTTGAGCAGCGCGTCCCACGCCGCCTCGAGCAGCGCCGGCTCGACGGTCGGCAGACCGTTGACGCCGGCCCAGGCCGCCAGGGGCTCGACCACGCCGGTCAGCAGCGACTGCGCGCGGTGGTTGAGGATCTTGAGGTCGACCCGCGCGGAGAGCACGTTGCGGAGGAGCGGATGATCGGCCTGGCCGAGGAGATCGCCCACGTAGACGGGCGGTGCATCGGCCGCCGACGCCGCGCGGAGCGCCTCCAGGTAGTCCTCGAAGCCGCCGAACCGCAGCCGCACGTCGGACTGCGAGGCGTTGAGGTGGTCGATCAAGGGCCGGAGGTCGCCGCGCGCGGGCAGATGATCCCCGCCGGCGGGCAGCACCACGACCGGCTGCCGCTGGAAGGGCAGGATCTTCGCGAGCGTCTGGCTGAGCCGCTCCCGGGCCCGTCCCTCGCCGGCGGGCAGGCCGTCGTAGCGACCGTGAAAGCTCTCCTGGCCCAGCGCGCCCAGCGGAAAATACCCCTCGCGGAGGAAGGTGGCGAGCACCTCGGACCCCTCCGGGGCCCGCCAGGTGAAGATGGCGCCGTGGTCGTCGCGCAGGTCCACGGGCATGCCGCGCATGAACAGAAAGGAGTCGATGCCGAAGCCGGCGAGGATCTGCGGCAGCTGCGCGAAGTGCCCGAACGAGTCGGGCACGTACCCGACCCGCGAGGCCCCGCCGTGTTCGGCGGCGGTCTCGAGGCCGCGCTGCAGGTTGCGGATCAGCGACTCGGGCCGGGCCAGGAAGCAATCCGGCATCGTGTACCACGGGCCCAGCCGGATGCGGCCCGCTTCGGCCAGCGCGCGGATCCGCCGCCGGTCCTGCGGGCGGATGGCGAGGTGATCCTCGAGGATCACGGTCTGGCCGTCGAGGACGAAGTTCGGCAGCGCGCCCGACTCGAGCAGGTCGAGCAGTTCGGAGACCATCTCCACCAGCCGCAGCCGGTAGGCCTGGAACGGCAGGTACCACGCCCGGTCCCAGTGCGTGTGGGGAACGACGATGCCCGCGCGCTCGATGCTCATGGCCGATTCACCCTGGTCCGACTCCAGGCGCACCGGCGGCCGGACGGTTCCTGCGGCTGTTATGCACCATCCACCCGGATTTGTGGAGAGAGTATCGTCGTCGGCCGGGACCGCGGAAAGTTGCACGAAACCCCCGCGGATCGTTGAATCACGGGGCGGTGGACGGGACGAACGAGGAGCGCACCCATGGCGAAGGCGGCGAGGCGGGCCAAGGTCCGCGAAGCGACGGCGGAGAACCTGCCCGAGTCGATCGAGGGACTCGGCGTCTTCTACCTCGGCACGAAGGTCGACGCCGCGAGCGGCGCGGCGACCGGCGAGCCCGTGCTGGTCGACGCGCGGCGGTTCACGACCCACGCGGTGTGCGTGGGCATGACCGGCAGCGGCAAGACCGGCCTCCTGATCGGCCTGGTCGAGGAGGCGGCGCTCGACGGCATCCCCACGCTCGTCATCGACCCCAAGGGCGACCTCGCCAACATCCTGCTCTCGTTCCCCACCCTCGCGCCGGCC
>JBJTIV010000018.1:0-3030 GCA_046095145.1 Planctomycetaceae bacterium | reverse complement strand
CTCCATCAAGCGGTGGCGTCGATTCTGACGATCCTGTTCCTGGGATCGCCGTGCGCGCGGAACCGACCGCGGCCTGACGGCATACCTCGCCCGACCGACAAACTCCGCCGACTCCGGCCCGCGACCGTCGCCATGAGCGTCCCCGCGCCGCACACGCCCTGGATCCAACGGCTGGCGACCAGCCGCATCATCCGCTCGGGCTACGCCAGCGCCGTGAGCCACGTGCTGGCCCTGATCCTGCTGGCCCTGCTCATGATCCCGATCGAGCGCGAGCGGCGGCCCCGGGCGATCTCCATTCGCTTTGCACCGCCGGCGGCCGACCCCGGCATGGATGGAGGCGACCGGCCGGTCGCGATCTCCGGAGACGCTGCGGCCGATGCCGCGGCCGCGGCTGTCGAGGCGGCGCCGGCGGCGGTCGCCGTGGATCCCGGGCCGGCGGCGGAGGTCGATGTCGTGCCCATACCACCGCTCGACCAGACTGCCGCGGTCGACCCGCGGTCGACGGCGACGAGCACGACGCGGCCGGCCTCGCTCACGAAGCCCGCCGCCGCGGCCCGGTCCGCCGCCGCGGCGATCGCCGCCGAGCCGTTCGCCAGCCGCCGCGGGGCCGCCCGCGGCACGGCCGCCCGGGAGCGCGGCGGCTCGGCCGCCAGCGAGGCCGCCGTCGATGCCGGGCTCGCCTGGCTCGCGGCCCACCAGGGCGCGGACGGCTCGTGGCGCTGCGATCTCTCCAACTGCCGCTGCGCCGGGGCCTGCCGCGATCCCGGCACCGTGTCGAGCACGACCGCGGCCACCGGCCTGGCCCTGCTGCCGTTCCTCGGCGCGGGCCACACCCATCTCGAAGGCGACTACCGCGACGTCGTCGGCCGCGGCCTCTATTACCTGCTCTCGCGGCTCCGCCCCACGCCCCGCGGCGGAGACCTCGCGGAAGGCACGATGTACGGCCAGGGCGTGGCCACCCTCGCCCTCGCCGAGGCGCTCGGCATGACGCGCGACGACATGCTCGCCCACCCGGCGGCCGACGCGGTGAAGTTCATCGTCACGGCGCAGGACACCTACGGCGGCGGCTGGCGCTACCTGCCGGGCCAGTCCGGCGACACCACGGTGACCGCGTGGCAGCTCGCGGCCCTCACGAGCGCGGCGCTCGTCGGCGTGCCCGTGCCATCGCCCACGATCGACGGCGTTCGCCGGTTCCTCGACCGCGTGCAGGCGCGGGGCGGCGCGGCCTACGGCTACCAGGGTCCCCAGGCACAGCCCGCGACGTCGGCGATCGGGCTCTTCTGCCGCCTGCACACCGGCTGGGAGGACGAGAAGACGCTGCGCCGCGGGCTGGCGGCCCTGGCGAAGCCCGGCCCCGACCCGCAGGCCGTGTACGCCAACTTCTACCTCGCGCAGGCGCTCCTGCAGGCGAACCACGCCGCGTGGCCGAAGTGGAACCGCGGCAATCGCGACCAGATCGTGGCGCAGCAGGCGCGGGTCGGCCACGAGCAGGGGAGCTGGTTCTTCGCCGACCCCGAAACGGCCCCCGGCGGGCGGCTGGCCCACACGGCGTTGGCCGTGCTGACGCTCGAGGTCTACTACCGGCTGCTGCCGATCTATCGCCCCGAGGCCGTGGAACGGGAGTGGTGAGCGGCCGGCGGCGGGGCGGGCGGCTAGAATGCCGCCGGAGATCGTCCATGCGTCCCAGCACCTTCTCGTGGCTCGCCGTCGTGGCCGGCGTGGCCTGCGCGGCGATCGGCTGGCTGGGGTTGGCGGGCTGGCTCGCGGCCGCCGTGCTCGCCGGCTGCGTGGCGGTGCACGTGGCGGGCAACGCCCTGGGCACGCGGCTGCGTGACGGGACCGACCTGGAGCTGTCGCGCCGGCCGCGGCGGGCGGCCCCGGGTCCGCTGCCGGCACCGGCGCCGCCGGCGCAGCTCCAGCGCCGCTCCAGTCTCGGCGGCCTCGTGCCCGTGTCGGCCGCGATCGGCGGGGTGGTCGGAGGCCTCGCGGGCAGCGCCGCGCTCGTGTGCCTCGTCGGCAGCACCCCTGCCGGCGCCGTGCTCGGCGGGCTGTCGTCGGCGGTGATCGGCGGCTTCATCGGCTTCCTGGCCGCGAGTTTCGTCGAGATCGTGCGCACGAGCCTGCGGGAGGCGCTCGCGGCCGAAGCGCGGGCCGCCGCCGAGGTCCGCGGCTGAGCCGTCGATGTGGATCGGGCACGCCGGCCGTGGTACAACGCCCTGCCTCGTTTTCGTCACATCGTCCCATCCCCTCGCGAGCATCCCATGGCCAAGCCCCACCGCGGATTGAAGAAGGCGAACCACGGCGCCCGCCCCGCCAACAGCAAGGCGCGCAAGGCAAAGCGGAAGCACATCCGCACCTGACCGGCAGTCCCGGACGGTTCCCATGGCCCCGCGCGACTACATCATCCATCCGAGCGAGTACGACCTCGAGCGGGTGATCGCCGACATCCACGAGATCCGCCGCTGGAACCGGCAGCGGTTCGAGATGGAGCAGTTGACGGCGATCGTCCACGAGGACCAGTCGCGCGGGCTGTGCGTCGGCTACAAGGACGTGACCCGTGACGAGTTCTGGGTGCGGGGCCACTTCCCCGCGATGCCGCTGATGCCCGGCGTGCTCATGTGCGAGGCCGCCGCGCAGCTCTCCAGCTACTACACCCAGAAATACAACCTGCTGGACGCCCAGGTGATCGGCTTCGGCGGCATGGAGGACGTCCGCTTCCGCGAGCCCGTGGTGCCGGGCGACCGGCTCGTCATCGCCGTCGAGCGGGTCCGCGTCCGACCCAAGGCGATGATCGTCTGTCGCTTCCAGGGACTGGTCCGCGACAGCGTTGTGGTCGACGGGACGATCAAGGGCGTGCCGCTGCCGGTCGACCTGCTCGCCGGCATGGCCGGCACGAACGAGGGCTGACGGCCCGGCCATGCCCCGTCGCCCCCCGAAAAAGCCCGACCCCGCGCTCGACCTCTCGGCGCACCTGCTCGCCCGCGACGCCATGCCCGACGGGGGCGATCCGGCGACGGTGTTTCCCCGTGC
>JBJTIV010000017.1:0-7316 GCA_046095145.1 Planctomycetaceae bacterium | reverse complement strand
AATTTTTCGGGGGTCCTGCGGGGCGATCCGACGACCCACCACAACGGTGATCGCCAGACGGCCGCGGGCCGGGCGAAAACCAGCTTTCACCCGGGATTTACGGGGTTTTCACCAGGGTGGTGAGGCGTCACCTTTTCAGTGGGTGACGACGCCATCGCTTGCTGGCCCGGCATGGCGACCGGTAGGGTCACGCAGCCTCACGGTTTCCGCCGCGGCGTCGGCGATTGGGGACCGGTTCCAGGGGCTCCACAGGGATGCCGTATGAAACGGTTCTTCGAGACGGCACCGGTCGTCATCGGCGGCGTGGGGGGCAGCGGCACCCGCGTGGTGGCCGAGATGCTCGAGGCCCTGGGCTTCTTCCTGGGAGACGATCTCAACGACGCCCACGACAACATGAGGCTGGCCCGGCGGTTCGACGAGATTCAGTCCCGCGTTCCCGGGCCGCCGGACGGATCGGCCGACATCACGGACATCCTCGAGGCCTTCGAGCGCGACATGCACGCCGCCTCCCTGGCCCAGGCCGCTCGGCGGGCCGGCTGGGGCTGGAAGGTGCCGGCGAACTTCTTCATCCTCCCGCAGCTCGCCCGGCACTTCGGAGCGGTCCGCTACATCCACGTGATCCGCCACGGTCTCGACATGGCCTTCAGTTCCAACCAGAACCAGACGCGAAACTTCGGGCGTCACTACGGCGTCGACGCCGCGGCCCGGCCGTTGCCGGAGGCGTCGCTGGCCTACTGGATCCGGGCCAACACCTGGGCGCTCGAGACGGTGCGCCGGCTCGGCCTCGACCATCTCGTGCTGGATTTCGACCGGCTGTGCACGGATCCGCGCGGCGGCGCGGGCCATCTGCTCCGCTTCCTCGGTCGAGATGACGCCGATCTGGCCCGGCTCGCCGGGCTGGTCGAGCCGCCGGCATCGGTCGGGCGGTATCGCGACCAGGATCTGGCCTTCGTCACCGCCGCCGACCGGGCGGCGATCCAGCGGCTCGGGTTCGCCGTGGACTGACGTCCGGCGGCTTCCAGCGAGCGCGAGGGGCTATTGCGCCAGGTAGAGCGGCAGCGGGCTGCCGCGGAGCAGTTTGAGAGCCGTTTCGCCGAACAACTTCCGCAGCAGCAGGTTCTTGGCGCTGTTGCCCGCCACGATCAGGTCGGCGCCCCACGTGGTCGCATAGGGCACCAGGGCGGTCGCGGGATCGCCCTGCGCGTGGTCCGTGTCCGCGGTGCGGCCGTGAGCGGCGAAGTAGGCAGCACAGTTCTCGAGTCGGCGGCCGGCCGTCGCCGCGTCATCGCCGAAATGCACGATCCTCACCGCCGCGTCCGCGAACAGTCCCGACTGCACGAAGTGCTTGAAGGTCTTGGCGCTCTCGATCGAGCCGGAATAGGCGACGAGCACCCGCCGGATGGGCCGGAACCCGGCGGCCACGGCGAGGATCGGCCGCACCCCGGCCGCCACGAGTCGCTCCAGGGCGTCGGCGGGCTCCGGCACGACGTCGTGCTCGAACAGTCCCTGGAGTCCGAACACGCACATGTCGTGGTAGCGGACGAGATCCTCGACCACGTCGAAGGGATCACCGGTCACCTCCTCGACGCGATGCGGCACGCCGGCGGCCCGGCACGCGGCGGCGAATCGTTCCGCCGCGGCGGCGATGTCGGCCCGGGCCCGATCGTAGCGGCTTCGGCGCAGCTCGGCGGTGGCCGCCTCCACGCCCACGCCCATCGGACGAGGTCCGGTCCATTCGAGCCGCAGCGGGTCGGTCACCGCCACGCCCACGAGTTCGGCGTGGCGGCCGGCGGCGATCTCGATGGCCTGCCGGGTGACGCTGTCCGCCGTCCGGCTGGTGCCGAGGCCGACGAGAATCCGCTTGACCGTGTCCGCCATGGGTTGGTTTCCCCGCTAGGTGATGCCGACGGCATGCTACGACATCGGCCGACCGCGCGGGAGCGGTGCCAGGCAATCCACGCGACACCGACGGCCCACGTCCAACCGTCGATGCCGAGCAGGTCCACCGCAGGCAGCCGACCGCCGGTGAGCACGGCCATGCCGACGAGGGCGGTCAGGGCGATCGAGAGCGTGGCCGACAGCGCGTGCGATGCCGCCTCGCGGGAGAGCATGCGGCGGCCAGTTTGGCTCATGAGATCGATGCCCGCCAGGATGAGCAGGTTCATGAGGCTGCTGCCGAGGAGGTCGCCTACGGCGAGGTCCACCATGCCGCCGCGGACGGCCGCCACATCGACCGACAATTCGGGCAGCGAGGTCGCCGCCGCAAGCAGGATGCTTCCCACGAGCAGGCGGCCGAGTTGCGTGACCGTCGCGATCCGGTCAGCCGCCCGGGCGAGGATCACCCCGGCCCCGGCCACGACCGCCGCCAGCACCACGAATTCCAGACCGGAACGTCCCATGCCCGCTGCCTCCGCGAGAGTGCCTTCACGATGCGGGCAACACCGTGCGAAGACTGGGGACCCTCATACCCGTACGATACACTTCCCCGCGGTCGCGGGTGGGTGCCGCACCCACGGCGACGCGGTGGCGCCGAGGTTCCCGCGCACGTCCTTATGCGCCCGTAGCTCAGCCGGATAGAGCATGGGATTTCTAATCCCAGGGTCGGTGGTTCGAGTCCACCCGGGCGCAGTCCGCTCGTCGTCGATGATGGACTTCGGGTATCGCGGCGGCGTTCGTCAGACCGAGACGGGAAGGACACCCTGCCTTCGTCGAACCCGCGAGCCACTGGTGACGCCTGATCCGGGGTGGTGACCCAGGGAATCCGGGGTTCCTGCAGGGCGGACGGGCCTTGGCGTATCCTTGGTCACTCGACTGCCACTCGACCCCGGCGATCACCGACGAGCCACCGACGTTCACGGCATGAATCGCTTGCTGCTGGCCTGCCTGTTGCTCGCGCGAGCCGCCGCCCTGTTCGCGGCCGATGGGAAACCCGCCGACGTCCCGGCGCGGCCCAACATCCTCTTCATCTGCACCGACGACCAGCGCTGGGATGCGATGGGCGTCGTGCAGCAGGAGTTGGGTGACCGCGGCCGCTTCCCCTGGCTCCGCACGCCGAACATGGACCGGCTCGCCCGGGAGGGGGTCCGCTTCCGCAACGCCTTCGTCGTGAACGCCCTCTGCTCGCCGAGCCGGGCGAGTTTCCTCACGGGCGCCTACGGCACGCGGCACGGCGTCCGCGACAACGGCCGGGGATTTCCCGAGACCAACGTCACCGTCGCCTCGCTGCTCACCGCCGCCGGCTACGCGACCGGCTCCTTCGGCAAGTGGCACATGGGCGAGCAGCGGGGCAAGCGACCCGGCTTCACCACGTCGGCCAGTTTCATCGGACAGGGCCGGTATCTCGACTGCCCCTTCGAGGTCGACGGCGTCGAGCGGCCCACGACGGGCTGGGTCGACACGGTGACCACCGACTTCACGATCGATTTCCTGCGTCGCCATCGGAACGGCCCGTTCCTGGCGATGGTCGGCTTCAAGACCGCCCACGACGACCGCCGGCCGAGGCCGGAGGATCGTGACGCCTACGCCGATGCCGAGACCGTCGTGCCGGCCAACGCCAACCACGTGCCACCGTTCCGGCAGGGTCAGGCTGCGAGGCCCGTCAGCACCCGGCAGCCGTTGCCGCCCTACGACCGCCGATACTTCGAGACCCTCAACGGCGCCGACTCCAACGTCGGTCGCCTGCTCGACGCCCTCGATGAACTCGGCATCGCCGACACGACCATGGTCGTGTTCACTTCCGACAACGGCTACTTCCTGGGCGAGCACACACTCGGCGACAAGCGCTTCGCCTACGAGGAGAGCATGCGGGTTCCGCTGCTCGTGCGCTGCCCGTGGCTCGGCCGCGCGGGCCGGGTGATCGACGACATTGCACTCAACATCGACTTCGCGCCGACCGCCCTCGATCTTGCCGGCGTGCCCCTGCATCCGCGGATACAGGGCCGCAGTTGGCAGCCGCTGCTCGACGGAACGGCCACCGACTGGCGACAGGCTTTCTATTACGAGTACGTCGTCGACCCCGCCTACCCGGCCCTGCCGCCCGTGCAGGCCCTGCGCACGGAGACCGCCAAACTCGTCGTCTACCCCGGGCACGACGAGTGGACCGAACTCTTCGACCTCGTCCGCGACCCGAGCGAGACGGTCAACCTGGCGAGGCGGCCGGAGGCCGCCGATCTGCTGGCCCGCATGCACCAGGCGTTTCGCGACGCGCAGCGCGCCGCAAACTGACCATCAGGGCGTCCTTCGTGGACGCTTGGGCAGGCGTCGGCCACGAGCCTCCGGGCCTCCCTGAGGCCCTCGCGACGAGGCCCCCGGGCCGCGGCCTGTGTGGCGATACGCGGCGGATTTTCGGGGATGGAGGCACCTCGCTCATCAATTCCTAACACAGCGCTCATCAATTCCTCACACAGGCGAGCGACACTTTTGCTCGTCACGCGAGTCGCTGCCGGCGGGCCGGCCATCTCGGTCCCCCCGAGCAGTTGCGGCATTCGCGATTCCTCGACGTCGGCTGCGCCGCGTCATGCGCCGATGACGATTCTCGTCGTCGTGTCATCGCATCGATGCGCTGGGGTCGCGTGTCACACAGAGATGCGATGTCGACCGCGCGCATGCTCTCGTATCGTCATGGGTGTCGTGCGGGTGGTGATCCATGTGATCTCGACCGGCACGAGCGGATGCAACTTTTGAATGACAGGGGGCGGACTCATGAGCATGGCAACGGGAACGACGTTCATTCGCGGCGTGCACAAAATCGTTTGGGCAGCCGCGGCAATCGCGATGGTGCTTGCCGGCCTGCCGGCGGCGGCACAGTCGACGTGGCTGCCGACGACGGGTACCGTCCCCTGGACCAGCGGAACGAACTGGAGCGGTCCCGTGCCGAATGCGGTCGGTGCCGTGGCGAATTTCTTCAACGGTGGCTCCGGGGCGTCGCTCATCGCGACGTCGGTGACGACAGGCACGATCACCATGTCGGGAACGACGGGGAACATCGTGATCGGTGACAACTCCACCACGAACGATATCGTCACGCTGGCCGTCGCATCGGGGTCGCCGGTCGTGAACGTGACCAACGGCACCCCGATCATCTTCATGTACGCCAACGTCGAGGGAACACAGGGCATCACCAAGAACGGTTCCGGCAACTTCAGCTTCCGCTTCAATGGCGCGGCCCAGAACTACTCAGGGCCGATCGCGATCAACGGCGGCGTCTTCACCATCAACCAGGATTCGAGCCTCGGCAACGCCGACAACGACATCACGATCGCGGGTGGCGCGAGGCTGGCCGTCTCGCCCGGCGGAAATACGGGCACCATCCCGCTGCCGACCCCGCGCACGAACCCGCTCTCGGCGGGCACCGGCCAGAGCGGCGTCACCCACGGCCCCGTCACCGGGGTCGTTGACGGCACGGTCAGCGGCGCGGGCGGCCTGTCGAAGGTCGACCCCGGCAATCTCACGATCAACGGCGCCGTGTCGTATCAGGGCGACACACGCGTCACGGGCGGGGTCATGACGTTCACGTCGGGCTCGTTCACGACGTCGACGGGCAACGTCAACGTCTCGGGCACCGCGGCGACGGGACTGCTGGGCGCGTCGCTGAACCTCGGCACGCTGTCGGCGTGCACGCTGAACGCGCCGACGAAGTCGGTCGTCGTGCTGCCGGCCACGACGGCGTCCGGCACGATCACGAGCGACCTCACTCTGTCGGCCACCACCAACACGCTCACGGTCGCGAGCATCACGGCGGGCGGTGCCGCGGGATCCAACCAGGGCAACAGCAATCTCGGTCGCCTGCTGCTCGGCGCCGCCAACGTGATCAACACCGGTTCGATCGGTGTGGGCGGCTTCAACGCCCGCGGCGAGATCTCGTTCCAGCCGGGGCTCCCCAGCAAGGCCGTCACCATCCGGGGCGTCACGGGGGGTTCGTCCGAAGTCGCGACGGTGGACATCGGGGCCACGAGTTCCGGCTCGCGTTCCGGGGGCGGTGTCGTGAACTTCACCGGAGCCACCGTCGACGCGCTGTTCGGCAACGTGACGATCGGCAAGCACATCGCCCAGTCGAACAATGACAGCACCAGCTCCTTCAGCTTCGACGCGGGCTCCGTCGCCACGAGCGGCACGCTCCTCATGGGGCTCATGACCGGCACGGGGAACGCGGCGATCACGGCCCTCTTCACCCAGGGGGGCGGAACGTCGACGGTGCGGGAAATCCGCTTCGCCCAGGACACGGTGGCCACGTCGGCACCCGTCATCTCCGCGACCTACGCCCTCAACGGCGGATCGCTGTTCGCGGCCACCGTGACCGGCGGCACCGGCGCCATGGGTGCAGCCACGCGGCGGACGCTGTCGATCAACGGCGGCACGCTTCGCAACTACGACGCCTCGACCGACCTGTCGGTCAACGGGGTCGACGCCACGGCGTCGGGCCTCGTCAACGTCCCCATCGGTGCCTCCGGCGGCACGATCCAGGTCGATGCGGGCCGCACCGCCACGTTCGGCCAGTTCGCCGCCCTCGGCGGATCCGGCGCGCTGACGAAGTCGGGGGCCGGCAGCCTCGTGATCGACGGGACCGGCGGATATGCCGGCGCCATCGCGGTCAATGCCGGGTCGATGTTCGTGAATGGCGGTCTCCCCTCCGCCTCGGCCGTCACGGTGGCCTCCGGGGCCGTGCTCGGCGGCAGCGGCACCGTCGGCGGCTCCGCGTCGCTCCTCGGCGGCGGCACGCTGTCGCCCGGTGCGGCGTCGAGCATCGGCACGCTCACGCTCAGCAACCTGCTCACGCTCGACAGTGCGACGCAACTGAACTACTCGCTGCTCGCTTCGGACACCACGCCGGGCGGCGGCATCAACGACCTCGTCACCGGCGTCACGAACCTCACGCTCACCGGCGTGCTCAACGTCGCTGGCAGCGGCGACTGGACCGCCGTGGCGCCGGGCGCATCGTGGCGGTTGTTCGACTACACCGGCACCCTCACCGGCACGAGCCTCACGCTCGGGTCGATGCCGACCCTGGCCGCGGGCTACTCATTCGTGATCGACACGTCCACGGCCGGGCAGGTCAACCTGTCGGTCGTGCCTGAGCCGGCCGCCCTGGTCACCGTCGGCATCGGCGGCCTGGCGGCGGCCCTTGGCATGGCTCGGCGGCGGCGCAGCGGTCGCTGAGCCCAGCCGGCGGCCGGGACGTGAAAACCGCCGGCTGGCAGCGCCCAAGCAGTGCCGACCGTTGCCCCCCTTGATGGGCGGGCCGCACAATACCGGGCTCGCGCGAAGGGCCGGGTGATCTCGGCCCCGGCATGTCGCCCGCGAGCCCCGCTGGCCTCGCG
>JBJTIV010000016.1:0-7829 GCA_046095145.1 Planctomycetaceae bacterium | reverse complement strand
AAACTTCACGAAGTCCGCCAATCGCGGTCGAAACCACCATTTTGCTGCCGCCCCGCGGCGGCGGCCGCCGGGGCTTTCGATGGCAGAGAAGAAGAAAATGTCGGTCGCCGAGATCCTGGCGGCCGCACGAGCGGCCGACGGCAAGGGCGGCGGCGTTCCGTCGTCGCCTGCGGCCGATGCCGCGCCCGCTTCCGAGGCGACCCCGCCTCAACCCGCCGAAAAGCCGGCGGCGAAGCCGGCCGCGAAGTCTGCCGCGGCGGGCGGCCGGCCGAGCGTCGCCGACATCCTGGCGGCGGCCCGCGCGAAGCCTGGTGGCGGCGGAGGTGCGGCGGCCCCGGCCGCGGCCAAGCCGACGGCGCCGAAGCCTGCGGCGGCCAAGGCCGCGGCGCCCGCGAAGGCCGCCGTCGCGGCGACGGGCGGGCCGAAGACCGGCGTGCAGCGCGATACCGCGAGCATCCTGGCGGCGGCCCGGGCCGCCAAGCCCGGCCCGGTCAGCAAGGCCGACGCGCCGACGCGGCCGGCCCCCAAGCCCACGCCCGCCGTCGAGAAGATCGAGGCCCCGAAGCTGCCGCCGCTGCCGGCCAAGCCGGCCAAGCCCGCGGCCAAGAAGGCCGACGCGGAGGACCGTCGCGGCGTCCTCGAGATCGCGATCGGCTCGTTCATGGCGGTGGGCTTCACGGCCCTGTCGGTGACGGGCGGCCTGTTCACGCTCGGCCTCGCCCGGTTCATGTTTCCCAACGTGCTGGCCGAGCCGCCGAGCAAGTTCAAGGTGGGCTTCAAGGAGGGATTTCCCTCGGGCAAGGTCGAGACCAAGTACGTCGCGCAGTACGGCGTCTGGGTGGTCAACAGCGACTACAACGGCCAGCAGCAGATCTACGCCCTGAAGACCGTCTGCACGCACCTCGGCTGCACGCCCAACTGGCTGGAAGCCGAGCAGAAGTTCAAGTGCCCCTGCCACGGCAGCGGCTTCTACAAGGACGGCATCAACTTCGAGGGCCCCGCTCCGCGGCCGCTGGAGCGTTACGCCATCCGCGTCGCCGACGACGGCCAGGTCGAGATCGACAAGAGCCGCACGTTCCAGGAGGAGCTCGGCCAGTGGGCCGACGCCGAGTCGTTCGTCACCGTCTGACCTGAATCCATCCCGCAGCCACGCAGTCGTCACCATCCATGGCCATCGGCGAGACCATCCGCAACAGCCAGATCTGGAAGAGCATCTTCCGCCACCCGATGCCGCTCGACCGGCGGAATCGGATCGTGGTGATGCTCACCAACTTCTTCCTCCACCTCCACCCGGTGTCGATCAAGAAGCAGGGCATCGCCCTGTCGTTCACCTGGTGCATGGGGGGCGTGACCTTCTTCCTGTTCCTCGTGGAGACGGTCACGGGCGTGCTCCTGATGTTCTATTACCGGCCCACGCTGGAGTGGGCCTTCAACGACATCCTGGCGCTCCGCGACGTGACCAGCCTGGGCATCCTGCGGGAGCTTCACCGCTGGGGCGCGCATGCCATGGTGATCACCACGTGGCTCCACATGTACCGGGTGTTCCTCACCGGCAGCTACAAGCCGCCGCGGGAGTTCAACTGGGTGGTGGGGGTGATCCTGCTGCTGCTCACGCTGCTCCTGTCGTTCACCGGCTACCTGCTGCCGTGGGACCAGCTGGCGATCTGGGCCATCACGGTGGGCTCCAACATGGCCCGCGCCACGCCGTTCCTGGGCTACGAGGGCCCGGGCCAGCAGCTGCTCACGATCGGCGGCATCGACATGATCACCGACGCCTCCGACGCCCGCTTCGGCCTCCTCGGCGCCCGGTTCGTCGGCGAGGAGACCCTCAACCGCTTCTACGTGCTCCACTGCATCGCCATTCCGCTCGCCGTCGCCCTCCTGCTCGCCATCCATTTCTGGCGGGTGAGAAAGGACGGCGGGATCAGCGGCCCGCTCTGAAACCGGCTCCGACGCCATGCACAACGAGTTCTTCCTCAAGGACGTCGCCGGCTTTCTGGGGGGCTACTACACGTTCATCGCCCTGATGAACGGCATCTGCGCCCTGATCCTCTGGCGGAAGCAGGGCAAGACCGGCTGGGCCCTGACCTGGGCCGCCTTCGCCGTGGCGATGATGATCCTCGCGGCCATGGCCATCCAGGGATCGGCCTCCATGGTGCCGGCGCTGCCGCAGGGGGCCCGGTCGCTCGTCAACACGCTCTCCGGCCCCGTGCTCTACACGCTCGGCACCACGGCGCTGTTCGCCCTGCTGTTCGTGTTCCGGAAGTTCTTCGTGCAGCCCATGGTGGCCTGGACGATCCTCAACGCCATGCTCCTGCTCATGGGGCTGTCGATGGCCGACGAGAACTTCGCCGCCATCGTCATGAAGCCCGACAACGTGCCGATCGTGGGTCTCGTGTTCCTGCTCGCCTTCTTCACCTGGGTGGCGACGAAGCAGGCGGTGGTCAACGACGAGCGGGCGGCGCAGGGGCTGCCGCCGATGGAGAAGGTCAACGACGAGAAGGTGCTCGTCTGGCCGGACCTCGTCTACACCGAGCTGATCTGCATGGTCGCGGTGTCGGCGCTGCTGCTGTTCTGGGCGATCTTCCTGCCCGCCCCGCTCGAGGAGCCGGCGTCGAGCGTGAAGACGCCCAATCCGTCGAAGGCCCCGTGGTACTTCCTGGGCCTGCAGGAGATGCTCGTCTACTTCGACCCCTGGTACGCCGGCGTGGTGCTGCCGAGCCTGGTGATCTTCGGCCTCATGGCCATGCCCTACCTGGACTTCAACAAGGAGGGCAACGGCTACTACTCGATCGCCAACCGCAAGTTCGCCTACCTCACCTACCAGTTCGGCTTCTTCGTGCTCTGGATCACGCTCATCATCCTGGGCACGTTCTTGCGGGGTCCGAACTGGAACTTCTTCGGGCCGTTCGAGTACTGGACGCCCTACAAGGTCGAGGTGCTCAACAACGTCGATCTCAACCAGATGTTCTGGGTGAACCTGCTGAACCGGCCGCTGCCGCGGGCGCCGCAGGACGCCGGCGCACTCGCCCAGGTCGGCTACGTGCTCCTGCGCGAGGCGCCGGGACTGCTGGCGCTCGGGGCCTACCTCGTGCTGCTGCCGCCGCTGCTGGCGATCACGGTGTTCCGCGGCTACTTCGCCAAGATGGGCTTCATCCGCTACATGGTCATGGCGAACCTGATGCTGCTCATGCTGTCGCTGCCGATCAAAATGATCCTGCGGTGGACGTTCAACCTGAAGTACATCGTGAGTATCCCCGAGCTATCGCTCAACTTTTAGCGCCGGGCTTCGCGCTTCGCGCCCGGCTTGATTGCATCGACGACACGCACACGCCCAACGATCCGTTCCACCCATGCCCGCAACCGAACAGACCTGGCGCTGACTGAACCGGCGAGCTTCGAACTCGCGCTCGCCTAGCCTCCACCTTCATCCATGCCCGCAACCGAACAGACTTGGCGGAATCTGAAACTCCTGCACGTGGTGTTCGCCGTGTCGGCGGTCATCCTGCTGGTGGCCACGGTGCTCATGCTGGCGGCCGACCACAACCGGCCCTGGAAGACCTACGCCCGCGGCTTCCGCGAGCTCGAGACCTGGACCGCCGACGCCCGGGTCCGCGAGCAGGACTCGGCGGCCTTCGCGCAGGCCCGCGAGGCCCTGCGCGAGGCGCTCGCGCAGGCGCGGAGCGCCCCGCTCGACGCGGCGCTGGCCCGGTCGTTCCTGGCCGGGGTGCGCAGCGTGCCCGAGGATGCCGTCGCGGCGGACCGCGTGGAGGAGGATCTCGACGAGCTCGTCTCGCAGCAGGACGCATCCGAGCGGTTCGCGCTCCGCGGCGACCTGCTCGCCCGGATGCGGGACATCGTGAAGCGCTGCAAGTTCCGCGAGGACAGCCTCGCCGGGGCCCTCAAGCTCCGCAAGGCCGAGCTCGACAAGAACCGCGCCGACTACGAGCTCGCCGTCGCCGCCGACGCCCCGGCGCAGCGGCAGGCCGAGCTGCTGGCCGTGGCCGACGCCACGCGGGCCGGCGTGAACGCGGCCACGCTCGAATTCCAGGCGGCCAACACCCACCGCAAGTCGCTCGAGGCCACGCTCGCCGCGATCACGGCCGCCGAGGACGCCGCCGCCAAGGCTGAGGCGGATCACCGCGCGAAGCTCGTGCAGCTGCAGAAGACCTACGATCAGCGGCGGCCCAACGTCGGCAAGTCGGTGCTCGAACTCCCGGTGCTCGACGCCTTCAACAGCCCGCTCAAGGTGGAGCAGCTCTGGCTGCCGCAGCTCACGCTCAACAACAACTTCCGCGACGTGGCCCGCTTCGACCGCTGCACGACCTGCCATCGCGGCATGGACAAGACGCAGCCGGGGTCGCCCAGCGATCCCGCCTACCGTCCCGAGTCGACCGTGGAGGTGGCGCTGCCGACCCCGGCGCAGGCCCCCGAGCCGGCAGGGATCGCCGGCGACGGCAACGAGCAGCTCGAGAAGCTCTACGGCTTCCACCTCGCGCCGCACGGGCTGTTCGACGCGGCCGACCCCACCGTCGGCATGGTGGTGCCGGAGTCGCCCGCCGCCGAGGCGGGACTGATGGTGGGCGACGTGATCGAGGAGGTCGGCGGAGGTCGCACGCTGGGCCGCCGCGTGGCGCTCGCGAGCCTGCTCGAGACGCCGCAGTGGGGCCGGCCGCTCGACCTGACCGTGCGGCGCGGCGTCCCGCAGCCCTACTCGTCGCACCCGCGGCTCGACCTGTTCGTGAGCGACTCGAGCCCCCACCCGATGAAGAACTTCGGCTGCACGATCTGCCACCAGGGGCAGGGCAGTGCCACGGCGTTCAAGTGGGCCTCGCACACCCCGAACTCGCCGGAGCAGGCGCACGAGTGGCACGACGAGCACGGCTGGTTCAACAACCACCACTGGATCTTCCCGATGCTCCCGCAGCGGTTCGAGGAGTCGAGCTGCCTGAAGTGCCACCACCAGGTCGTGGACCTGGAGCCCAGCCCGAAGTATCCGGACCCACCGGCGCCGAAGTTGGTCGAGGGCTACCACCTGATCCGGCAGTACGGCTGCTACGGCTGCCACGAGATCAACGGCTGGGCCGGCCCCGACAAGCGGCTCGGCCCCGACATGCGGCTCCAGCCCGGCTTCCACGAGGTGGCCGAGGCGCTCCAGGCCGACGCGGGTCTGCGCGAGCTCGGCGACACGGTCGCCGGCGGGGTCGAGGAGGTGCGGTCGAGCCCCGACGGCCGCCAGGCCCGCGAGCGGCTCCGCGACGCCATCGAGCGCGATGCCGCAGCGGGCAAGGACGCGAGGCTCTCGAGGCGGTCGCACGAGCTCGCCGCGGTGCTCAAGGATCCGGAGACGCCCGGCTCCTTCCCCAAGGTCGGACCGTCGCTGCGGCACGCGGCGAGCAAGCTGAACTTCGACTGGACCTACGCCTGGCTGCGGAACCCGCAGGAGTTCCGCCCGAGCACGAAGATGCCGCGGTTCTTCGGCCTCTGGTCGCACCTCGAGGGCAAGGGGCTCGACGAGTCGGCCCGCTACGAGCCGCTCGAGATCCGCTCGATGATCACCTACCTCACGGCGGCCAGCACCCCGTTCGACTACGTCGAGCCCTACGCCGGCATCACGGCGGCGCCGGACGCCGCCCGCGGCCGGAAGGTCGTGCAGCTGCGGGGCTGCCTCGCCTGCCACCAGCACGACGACTTCCCGGAGGCCGCGAGCACCCACGGGCCGAACCTGTCCCGCATGGGCGCGAAGCTGGCGGGCAGCCCCAACGGCCGCGCGTGGCTCTACAGCTGGCTCCGCGAGCCGGCCCGCTACCACCCCAAGACGATCATGCCCAACGTGCTGCTCGAACCGGTGACGCTGGCCGACGGCACGGTGAGCGACCCGGCTGCCGACGCGGTCGAATACCTGATGCAGTCGGGCGCCGACTGGAAGCCCGCCGCGGCCCTCGAGTTCGAGACGCTCGACGGCGGGCGGGCGTTCCCCATGGCGTCGGCGGGCGGTCTCTCCGCGGACGAGCGGAAGGCGCTCGACGAGCTGGCCCTCATGTACCTCAAGGAGCGGTTCTCCGCGGCCCGCGCCGAGGCGGTGCTCGGGGGGGCGTCGTCGGCCGAGCTGGCGGCCATCCAGGGTGACGAGCGGATGCTCGCCGACCTGCGGACCGCCCGCGACGAGACGCTGCTGAAGTACGTCGGCAAGAAGACGCTCAACAAGCTGGCCTGCTATTCCTGCCACGACATCGCCGGCTTCGAGGACGCCAAGCCGGCCGGCGCGGCGCTGGCCGACTGGGGCCGGAAGGATCCGTCGCGGATCGCCTTCGAGCAGGCCTCGCACCTCGTGCTCGACCAGCTGGCGGGAGCGCACGGCCACGGCGGGCATGCTGGTCATGGTGGTCATGGTGGTCACGGTCGTCATGGCCACGGCGTTGCGCCGCACGCCGACGCCGACGATCCGGGCGCGACCGACCTCGCCTACGCGGCGAGTTCCGAGGGCCACCACGTGGATCTCGAGACGCTCGATCCCGACACCGGCTGGTTCGTGCAGAAGCTCGTCGGCCACGAGCGGGAGGGCTTCCTCTGGCAGAAACTGCGGGCGCCCCGCAGCTACGACTACAAGAAGGCGGAGAACAAGTCCTACAACGAGCGCTACCGGATGCCGCAGTTCCCGTTCGACGACGCCCAGCGGGAGGCGGTGATGACGTTCGTGCTGGGGCTCGTGGCGGAGCCGCCGGCCGCGCAGTACGTGCACGTGCCCTCGCCGCGCGACCAGGCCCGGCTCGACGGCCTGGTGGTGGCGGAGCAGTACAACTGCGGCGGCTGCCACACGCTCGAGATGGACCGCTGGGACATCCGCTACAAGCCCGACTCGCTCGGCGGGGCTCCGGCGATCGCCGACTATCCCTTCCTGTCGCCACACTTCACGCCGCAGGAGGTGGCGACGTCGCTGGCCACCGATCGCCAGGGCCGTCGCAAGGCGACGCTCGTCGGCATGCCGCTGCTCGATCCCGCGACCGGCAGGCCGCAGCTCGTCGACGAGGACGGCGTGCCGATGGAGCAGGGTGACGAGGAGTCTGTGCCGCAC
Organism: Planctomycetaceae bacterium; assembly: GCA_046095145.1. Taxonomy (GTDB): domain Bacteria; phylum Planctomycetota; class Planctomycetia; order Pirellulales; family UBA1268; genus QWPN01. The sequence goes on along the minus strand of JBJTIV010000016.1, from coordinate 754 downwards.
CGGCCGATCATGCTCTGGCGCGACGCGCTCGTGGACGGCGAACCGCGGCAGGTGGGCGGCCCGAACGTCGTGGTGCCCGAGGACGCCATCCGCGCCGGCCGCCACTATCCGGCCCGGGGTGGCGATCTCGCGCGGCTGCTGTTCCCGGTGGCGTTCGCCGACGAGAAGCAGGTGAATCCCAACGTGAAGGGGGACGACGTGTGGGGTTGGCTGCCGCCGCCGCTGGTGGGCGAGGGCCGCAAGGTGCAGTCGGCCTGGCTGCACTCCTTCCTGCTCAACCCGCATCCCATCCGGCCGCCGGCGGTGCTGCGGATGCCGAAGTTCAACTTCTCGTCGGCGCAGGCGGGGGCGCTCGTGGACTACTTCGCGGCGGTCGACGGCGCGGAATACCCGTACGTCTACGACCCGCGGCTCGACGAGGCGGCCCTCGCCTCCGTCGAGCGGGTGCGGCCCGACCACCTCGACGGGGCGCTGCGGATCATCACGAACAACAACTACTGCGTGAAGTGCCACCTCGTCGGCGACTACGTGCCGCCGGGCAGCGTGAAGGCGCTCGCGCCGCAGCTCGAGCGGGTGCACGAGCGGCTGCGGCCCGACTACGTCCACGACTGGATCGCGAATCCGAAGCGGTTCCTCCCCTACACGGGCATGCCGGTCAACATCCCGTACAACCAGCCCGTGAGCCAGGACCTCTACAAGGGCACGAGCGAGCAGCAGGTCGATGCGGTCACCGATCTGCTCATGCACTTCGACC
>JBJTIV010000015.1:0-2857 GCA_046095145.1 Planctomycetaceae bacterium | reverse complement strand
GGCCCGGGATCGTGATCACGTCGGTGTCGACCACGGGGTCGATGAACTGCGACGACTTCAGCCGCAGCGTGGTGTTGACCGTGTCGTAGGGACTCTGGATCACCGACACCCCGCGGATCGGGGCCAGCTCCACGAGGCCCGAGGAGAGCGTGAAGCCGCCCGTCACCACGAGCGCCCGCACCCCCTGCTCGATCGCCGGCAGCTGGATCGTGGGGCGATCGCCGCAGACCACGACGAGCCGCTCCCGCGGATACTTCCGCATCCGCTCGGTGAACCCCTCGGCGCTCATCGCCCCGACCATCACGAGCAACTCGTCGCGGCGCTCCGGGTCGGTGGCGTGGAGGATCGTGCCGCCGAGCACCGTGCGGATCTTTTCCAGGCTCGTCTCCACCATGCGCGCCCGCGTGGCGTCGGCCGCGTCGGTAAAAAACAGTTCCATAAGGTGGAGCACCGAGAGCACGCCCACGACCCTCCGGTCGGCGTCCACCACGGGAATCGCCCGCAGGTCATGGGCCCGCATCCGCTCGTAGGCCTCGTGGAGCGCGTCGCCATGCGCGGCCGTGACCACCTCTCGTCGGCAGACGTCCTCCACCTGCGGCCGCACGTCCATCACGATCCGCGGTGCGGCCAGGCCCGCCCGCTCGAGCGCGTATTCCGTGCGCGTGTTCGGCGGGCCGCACGAGCAGGCCACGGCGTCGGGCCGCGAGGTCCGGCGCAACAGGTCGGCGTAGGCGAGCGCCGAGCAGATCGCGTCGGTGTCGGGATTCCGATGCCCGAAGACGAGCACGCTCACGCGGTCACGCTTCCCCCGGCGCCTGGTACCAGCAGGCGAGCGTGGGATCCCACTCGAGCAGGTCGTGCGGCTTGAAGTAGATGGCGATCTCGCGGGCCGCCGACTCGGGGGAGTCGGACGCATGCACGAGGTTCATCTGCCGGCTCGACGAATAGTCGCCGCGGATCGTGCCCGGCGCCGCCTTCAGGCCGCTCGTGGCCCCGAGCATCTCGCGCACCACGCGGATCACCTCCGGGCCGGCGAACACGCAGGCCACCACCGGCGCTGCCGTGATGAACTCCTCGAGGCCGGGATAGAAGGGCTTCGACACGTGCTCGGCGTAGTGCTGCTTCGCCACCTCGGGCGTGACGCGGAGCATCTTCATGGCCACGAGCCGCAGGCCCTTCTCCTCGAACCGGGTGAGGATCCGCCCGAGGAGCCCGCGCTCCATGCAGTCGGGCTTGAACATCACGAACGTGCGCTCCATGGACGTCGCTGGCTCCGAGGGGGCAAAGGGCCGATTTCGCGGGAATTTCCCGACCGGCGAAGTGTACGAACGCGGTCCACCGGCCACAACGCCACCGTCGTGCAGGTCCGGCTTGAACGCCCCGCGCCCGCGGCCTACCTTCCCGCCCCCGCGCGACATGGCCGCACCGATGCGCCCGTCACCATCCCCACTCCGCCCCTCGCCGACCGCGCTTCTGGCGCTCGTCGTCGCGCTCGCGCCCGCGGCTGCGTCGGCCGCCGACCTGCCGCCGCCAGTCGTGGCATCGTTCGCACGCCGCGTGCAGCCGCTCGTGCTCAACCGCTGCGCCGCTGGTGCCTGCCATGGCGGACCCGAGTCGCCGGAGCCGCGGTTCCACCGCGCGGTGGGCGGCGGCCAGCCTGCCAGGCCGCACACGCTGGCGAACCTCGAGGCCCTGCTCGACGCGATCGGCCCCGACCCCGACGCGCGGTCGTTGGCGGCGATGCTCGCCGAGGGTCATCCGCAGACGCGGGGTGCCAAGGCCCGGCGCGCCGCGCCGCTCACCACGCCCGAGCGGATCTCCCTCGACCGGTGGCTCGCGGAGGTCCGCGCGGTCGAGGCGGCGGCTCCTCCCGCCGACCCGGGCGACGTGCCGGCGTCGGCCGAGCTCGCGGCGCCCCCCGACCCGAGGCCGAACCGATTCCGCGCCCTGCTCGACGCCGCCGCCAATCCACCGCCCCTCCCGCCACCCGAGGAGCCGCGGGGCGTGATCTTCAAGAACGACGCGCCGCCGGAGGAGTGAGGGCGCTCGAGCGAGCTGCTCCCCGAAGCTGACCTCACGCGCTCAGCGCGGAGGTTACCTCCCGAAGGAAGCCCCACGCGCTGAGCGCGGGGACACCGCGTCGCGGCGGAGACCGTCCGCCATGCTCACCGACGTTGCTGGGTCTTCGGCATCCGCGCCCGAGATCCGCATGGGGGCCGGGAGCCGGCGTCTCCCGGAGTCCCCCAGCTGCCGCCGGGGGCTTGAATATGCACTGCGCGTGACGTCGAAACTCGCGCTCCGGGCTTCCTCACGGAGTCATGGCCCCGTGCGGCACGCCTCACACCTCGAGGCGGCCCTCGATCACCGCCTCGAGGAACGGCCGGTTGCCCTGCAGGAGCTCGGGGTGATCGAGCATTTCCTGGGGCGAGAGCCAGAGGATCTCGTCCACCTCGACCGGATGCGGCACGAGCGGCTCGCCCTCGTCGAGCACCACGCTCCACCACGCCAGCGACGTGCCCCACGTCGTCACGCTCCGCCACACGCAGGCCGTCGCCTCCACGCGGGCCGCCAGCTCCTCCTGGCACTCGCGCACGATCGCCTCGTCCTCCCCCTCGCCGGGCTCGATGTGGCCGCCGGGAAAGCAGACCTGGCCGCCGGCCATGACGGTGCGGCCGCGGCGGATGACGAGGAAGCGGCCGTCGGAGCTGCGGCGCGTGATCGCCACCACCCCACGCCGGCCCGACGGTGCGGTCGGCTGCGATTCCTGCTGCATGACGCGAGTCTCACCGGGCCGCGTGCGGGCCGAGGCGACCGGACCACCGCCGCCCGACGACGCACCGCATACACTACACTGTAG
>JBJTIV010000014.1:0-3954 GCA_046095145.1 Planctomycetaceae bacterium | reverse complement strand
CGCGTAGTAGCCCGGCGAACCCACGCCGCCCTTCACGGGCGAGTAATAGGCCGCCTTGTACCACTCGTTCTCCGTCGGGATGGAGAACGTCGCCCCGGGATTCCTGGCCACGGCGTCACCGCTCGTCGCGCCGTCCAGCGTGTACGCCCCCGTCTCCGTGCTCCCGCTCCCTTGGCCGTTGTGCATCCAGTTGGCGAACCGGGCCGCAGAAAACCACGAGACGAGCGTGATCGGACGAGCGGCACTGCCGATGGGACTGTATTTCTGGCTGCTCGCCGATCCGGCACTGAACAGGATGCCTTTCATGGTGTTGTTTGTCGCCATCGAGTCGACGTAGATGCCGTACGGGTTCGTCCCGTTCGGATCCACGGCGTTCAGGAAGTCCGTGTACTGCTGGATCGTCACGTCGTACGTGCCGATCCGGTACTCGTAGCCCACGGCACCGAACCCGGTCCAAATAGGGACGAATCTGCGGCGAGAGCCGGTCGGCAGTCGCCGCATCCTGCGGCGGCAGATTTGTTCCACAGTCTGCTAGGCCGGCGGATCGCCGTCGAGGCGGCGGCGGACGGCCTCGCGGGCCTCCCGCCAGCGGGTCTTCACGGTCCGCGTCGAGCAGCCGAGGGCGGCGGCGATCGTGCGCTGGTCGCAGCCCAGGAACCAGACCATGTGGAAGACGTCGCGGTGCTCTCCGTCGAGCGAGTCGACCGCCTCGTGAAACGCGGTCCAGCGGTCGAGCGGCTCGTCGGCGGAGGCGGCGCGGTCCACGTGCCGCTCGGCCTCGGCGGCGTCGCCGCGGGCGCCGCGAATCACGTTGGTGCCCTGGGTGGCGGCGTAGGAGAGGGGCCCGGCGTGCTTGCGGGCCAGGTCGAGCAGCTCGCGGCGCAGTTCGGTGGCGGCCAGCGCCATCACCGACCGCGGCTCCGTGAGCCGCATCTGGCCGAGTGTGCGGTGCATTCGCAGTGCGGCGTTTTGAAAGAGGTCGTCGGTCTCCTCCCAGCGGCGCACCCGCGGAAACCGCGCCAGCATGCGGTGGGCCAGCGTCCGCAGCCGGCCGGCCACGAGCTCGATGATCTGGTCACGGGCGGCCGGATCGCCGGCCGCGAGCCGCTCGAGGCACGCAGCCAATCCGGAGGCCAGGGCGTCGTCGGCGGGTGGCGGCTGGTCGCCCAGGCCCGCCTCGGACGGTCGAGGTCTGGAGTCATTGCCCCGCGGAGGCGGAGCGTCCGTCTGTCTCTTCATGAGCGATCCCTCTCCGCTGCGTGCCAGTCGCCGCACCATGCGGCCACCCGCACCCCCGCGATCGCGGTCCTTTGTGCGAGGGGGCCTGTACCCACGCGAACGCAGCAGTATAAACCCCGATATGGACGCTCAAGCCGCCGGGGACGCGGCACCGTCGGTCGGCGACGACGCGGCGGCGCGGTCCGACTCGAAGTGCCTGACGGGGTCGGACTGCCTGACGGGGGCCGACGACTCGTTCGGCCTCGGTTCGCGGCGACCGCACGACACGGCGGACGAACTGCCTCCCGGCGCCAATCTCGGCGGCGTCACGATCGTGCGACTGCTCGCCGAGGGAGGCATGGGCCGGGTCTACGAGGCCCGACAGGAAGCGCCGCGGCGCACGGTCGCCGTCAAGGTGATCCGGGCGGGCGCTGTCTCGCCCGCGGCCGCCGCGCGGCTCGTGCGCGAGGCGGAAACGCTCGCCCTGCTGCGGCATCCCCACATCGCTCAGGTGCACACCTGCGGCACCGCCCCGGAGGCCCACGGGGGCGTGCCGTTCTTCGTGATGGAGATGGTGGAGGGGGCTCACACGATCACGCACTTCGCCGCTGAACGGGAGCTTTCGATCCGCGCGCGGGTGGCGGTCTTCCGCCGTGCGTGCGAGGCCGTGGCCCACGCCCATCGCCATGGCGTGGTGCATCGCGATCTCAAGCCGGCCAACATCCTGGTGGACGGATCGGGCGAGCCCAAACTCATCGACTTCGGCATCGCCCACGGCGCGCAGGTGGAGGGCCGCATGGATGTCGGTCGACAGCCGGTGGTGGCAGGGGCCGACGGCGTCACCCAGGCCGGCGACGTCGTGGGCACGCTCCGCTACATGAGCCCGGAGCAGGTGCTCGAGCCTCTCTCCAGCCCGGACTCCCGCAGTGACGTCTACGCCCTCGGCCTCGTGCTCCACGAACTCGTCACGGGCCGCCTGCCCTACGACCTGGCCGGCATGCCGCTGGCCGAGGCCGTGCGGCTGCTGGGCGGCGGCGCGGCGCCGGCCACCGGCCCGGTGGAGCGGGCGGCGGTGGCCACGGAGCGGCGCGACGACGCGCGGACGCTGGCCGTGATCGTGGCCACGTGCCTCGAGCCGCGGCCGGCCGACCGCTATGCCACCGCGGGCGAGCTGGCCGACGATCTCGGCCGCTGGCTCGACGGACGGGCGATCGTGGCCCGCCCGCCCACGGCGCTCGAGTCGGTGAGGCGGCTCGCGCAGCGGCACCGCGTGGCGACCACGGCCATGGCGGGCCTGGCGGCCGCGCTCGTCGCGGCGGTCGTGGCCGTGTCGCTTCTGTCAGTGCGGCTCGACGGCCAGCGGCGGGAGGCGGAGCGAGCCCGCGCGGCAGCCGCGGCGGAGGCGGAAGCAGCCGAGCGGCAGCTCTACGCCTCCACCGTGCTGCTCGCGGCGGCGGCCCGCGACCGCGACGGCCTCGCCGACGCCCGGCGCTCGCTGGCCGAGGCGGAGTCACTGGCGGAGCGTCGAGGCGGCTCGCGGCCGATCGAGCTCGACTGCCTCGCGGCCTCGCTCGACGACGCGATCGCGGTGCTGCCGCAGTCGGAGGCCATCCTGACGGCCGTCGCCTGGTCGCCCGACGGCCGCGTGGTCGCCACGGGCGACAGGGCGGGTTGCGTTCGCGTGCGCGACGTCGACGCCCCGCCGGAGGCGCCGTCGCGCACGCTCGTCACCCGCGAGCAGGCCATCTGGTCGCTCGCGTTCTCGCCGGACGGCCGCCGGCTCGCCGTCGCCGGCCGCGATGGCGTGGTGGGCCTCCACGACGCCCGTTCCGGGGCCATCGAGCGCACGATCGGCAGCGTTGGCGACCCGGTCTATGCGGTGGCCTTCACGGCCGACTCCAGCCGAATGGTGACCGGTTCCCGCGACCGGACGGCGCGGATCTGGAGCGTGACCACCGGCAAGGAACTCCGCGTGCTCGAAGGCCACGAGGGCACGGTCTACGGCGCGGCCTTCGCTCCCGACGGCCGTGCGCTGGCCACCGCCTCGCACGACGCCACGGTCCGCATCTGGGAGGCCCGCACCGGCACACTCCGACACACGCTCCGCGGCCACGGAGATCGGGTGTTCGACGTGGCCTTCGCGCCGGATGGCGCGGCGGTGGCGTCGGCCTCGGAGGACGGCAGCGTGCGGCTCTGGGATCCCGAGACGGGCGAGGAGACCGGCCGCCTCCAGCATCCGGCGCGGGTCAACGCGCTCGCCTTCGCGGCCGATGGCAGGCGGCTGGCCACGGCCGCGGCGGACGGTGTCGTGAGGGTGTGGGACGTGCATCGGCGCGTGGAGTTCGAACACCTCCGCGGCCATGCCGGCGCGGTGTGGAGCATCGATTGGGCGCGGCTCTCGGACCGGATCGCCTCCGGGGGTGCCGACGGTGTGCTGCGGCTCTGGGATGCCGCCGGCCGGCCGAACGTCGCGACGACCAACGCCCGCGTGCTGGCGGCGGCCTACGCTCCCGACGGCGCGATCCTGGCGACCGGCGGCGCCGACGCCGAGATCCGGCTCTGGGACGCGGCCACCCTGCTCGAGCGCGGCCGACTCGGGCCCGCGATGGCTCCCGTGCGGGCGTGTCTCTGGCTCACGGTGCGATCCTCCCCCGCCGTCGCCAGGCGGTCGCCGTCGGGCGTGAATGCCACGGCATACACCCGCCGCGTGTGGGCCCGCACAGCCACGAGTTGCTC
>JBJTIV010000013.1:0-2834 GCA_046095145.1 Planctomycetaceae bacterium | reverse complement strand
GGTCCGAGATGAAGCCGATGGGGGCGATCACGATCCCACGAACGCCGTCAGCATGCTGTTGTCGGATCACGTCGCAGACGTCGGGCTCGAGCCAGGGCTGCGTGGGCGGCCCGCTGCGGCTCTGCCAGACGAGCCGCCAGTCGTGGGCGCCGGCCCGCTCGGCCACGAGCCGGCTCGACTCCTCGAGCTGCGGGACGTAGCGGCTTGTGTCAGCCATCGACATCGGGATGCTGTGGGCGGTGAACAGCACCGGCACGCCCGCCCGCACATCGGCCGGGAACCGCTCGAGCGCGGCCCGCACGTTGGCCGCCATCGGCTCCACGAAGCCCGGATGGTTGAAGAACACGCGGATCTTGTCGACTTCGGGCGCCCGCGGCCCCACCGCCTCGCGCGCGGCGGCGATGTTCTCGCGATACTGCCGGCAGCCCGAGTAGCACGAGAAGGCACTCGTCACGAACGCGATCGCCCGCTTCACGCCGGCGTCGGCCATCTCCCGGAGGGTGTCGGTGAGCAGCGGATGCCAGTTGCGATTGCCCCAGTAGACGGGCAGGCGGGGCCCGTGGCGGTCGAGTTCGTCCCGCAGGGCGGCCAGCAGGGCGAGGTTTTGCTCGTTGATCGGGCTCTTGCCGCCGAAGTGGTGGTAGTGCTCGGCCACCTCCACCATCCGCTCGCGGGGCACGTTGCGGCCACGGAGCACGTTCTCCAGGAACGGCATCACGTCGTCCGGTCCGTCCGGCCCGCCGAATGAGACCAGCAGCACGGCGTCGTATGCGGAAGGGCGGTCACGATCGTGAGCGACAGGAGTGTTCATCGTGGGCGACGTGTTTCACGTATGGATCGAGGCGTTGCTGGATGCGACGCCCCGTCGATCCAGGCACCCCTTGGCGTTGCCTGCGATCGACAGAGCAGAAAAAGGCCATGGATGGCTTTTTCTGCGGTGAAGTATGACCCCACGGGGATTCGAACCCCGGTTACCGCCGTGAAAGGGCGGTGTCCTAGGCCTCTAGACGATGGGGCCGGATGCCTCGGTGGCACTCGACGATTCCAGAGATTACCCGAAGACGGGGCGGTTCGCGGCCGTGGCAATCACGGCGTGATACGGAGCGTCGCGAAAGCGGCCAGCAACATGGCCAAACCGGATCAGGAGCCGACCGGCTCCGACCCGGCGGCGTCGGGCTCCGGAGGCCGTCCCGACCCGTCGGCCGCCGATGCCTCCGCCGTCTCCCCGCGGGCGATGGCTTCGAACACCTCACGGCGATGCACGGGCACCTCCTTGGGGGCCTCGACACCCAGTCGAACCTTGTCGCCACGGATCTCAACGACCACGATCGTGATGTCGTTGTTGATGACGATGCTCTCGTCTTTTTTCCGCGAGAGGACGAGCATGGGCCATTCCTTGGCGCCGCAGACGGTGCCGGAGTTCCGGACGTCGATCGGGAGCGTCAGCCGGACCCCTTCCGGTCCAACGGATCGGCCTCCGAAACCCCTTGAACTGTACGGTTTTTCAAGCCCTCGTCAAGCAAATCGCGGGCCAAAACGGGGAAAAATGCGGGTAAAGTGCGGGTTTTTTGCGGCGAAATCCGCACGCGTCGGTGCGGCCTGCGGCGAGGCTGCCGCGGGGACATCTTGGCTTTCTCGCCGCCGCTCTCGCTTTCTCGCCGCCGCTGTGGCGTTCTCGCCGCCGCACGAGTCGGCAGACTCCCGCATCGAGTGGCGTCGCTTGTTGGTGTGGAGGCCACTTCTATACTCTCGACGGCGGGTTCGCATGGAGATGCACACTGCGGCCTTCGCTCGCCGCATACCCCCGCGCTCGCCGCATACCCCCGGACCACCAACCGCCGGCACCGTCATGAGAGAGTGGTTTCGCAATCTCGTGACTGCCATCCGCACCGTCGCGGAAGGCATGGCCGTGACGCTGCGGGTCTTCGGCAGCACCTACGACCCGAAGCGGCGCACGTTCACCGAGCACTTCGAGTATCCCGAACTGCCCGCTCCGGTCGCCGCCCGGTACCGGGGCTTCCACCGCTACGACCTCACCACCTGCATCGCCTGCGACCAGTGCGCCAAGGCCTGCCCGGTGGACTGCATCTACATCGGCAAGGAGCGGGTCGAGAACGGCAAGGGGTTTCGCATCAGCGGTTTCACCATCGACTACTCGAAGTGCATGTTCTGCGCCTTGTGCGTGGAGCCCTGTCCGGTGGACTGCATCTTCATGGGCTCCACGCTCGATCTCTCCTGCTACAGCCGTGACGGCACGATCGTGGATTTTGCCCGGCTGCCCGTGGAGGTGGCCTGGGGCCGTTCGTCCCTCAATCCCACCGCGGTGGCGGCCTCGAAGGTGATCGTCGAGCCGGTCCATGGCGGCCCGAACCAGTAGGCGTCGACCGGGCGAATCCCATGCATCCCGTCCTCATCGCCGGCTACGTCGCCCTGTTCGTCGCGGTCGGCGGCGCGTTCCTGGCCGTGAACCTGCTCGTGGGCTGGCTGGTGCGGCCCCGGGCCCCGAACACCGAGAAACTCGAGGTCTACGAGTGCGGCGAGCCTACGATCGGCTCGAGCTTCGTGCAGTTCGACCTGCGGTTCTACGTGGTGGCACTGCTGTTCATCATCTTCGACGTGGAGGTGGCGCTGTTCTTCCCGTGGGCCACCGTGTTCGGCAAGGCCACGCAGCTCACCGATCCCGCCCTGCAAACGGTGCAGGCCGACGGCGCGGAGCTCACGCCCGCCGCCGCGGGGCTGATGAAGGAGCTGGGCGTCAGTCGTCCGGCGGTGCCGGTGATCGTGCCTTCCGACTCCGTGAAGACCAGGCTGGAGGCCACCCGTGGCGACAAGAG
>JBJTIV010000012.1:0-14094 GCA_046095145.1 Planctomycetaceae bacterium | reverse complement strand
GGCGCGTCATCGGGGCCGCTCCGGCGGCGGCCGTCGCCCCGGCGGCCGGCGGCCGCCGGGCGGCTTCGGCGGGCCCTCGGGCACGACGTCGTTGAGCCGCGAGAAATCGGGCCTGTCGCGGCCGTCGGGCGGCGCCGCCACGGTGTGGCGGAAGATCACGGTGTTGTCGAGCCGCAGGTCGTCGGTCCAGATGAACGTCGCTCCCGCGAAGTCGGCGTCGTAGAAGGGCTGCTTGGGGTCGATCTCGGCCTCCGAGTATTCGCGTACCCGCGGCCAGTCGCGGTCGTCGAAATCCACGGCGAACCAGTGTTCCGGGAGCGCGTCGGCCTGCACCCGGGGGTGCGTCGTGTCGCCCCCGACCGGACCCCGGGAGAAGCACTTCGCCTTCCAGGTACCGTCGGTGACGGTGCCGTCGGCGAACTTGAGGATGAAGCCGCCGTCGCCAACGTTCGTGTTCGCGTATTCCATGCCCGTCTCGGGGTCGGCGTTGTCGCGGGCCATGACCGCGATCGTCATCGGGTAGGCCGGCAGGATGTCGACCGAGACCACGTTGTGCGGGACGAACGTGATCGAGTCGACGGCCACGAGTGCGCCATTGATGTACAGTGAAAACCAGTTGTCGGCGTAGACGTTGGCCCGGACGGTGTCGGCGATCGTCGGCTTGCGGAGGCGCGCGGGCAGATCCCCGCCGACGGCGGGGATCAGGGCCACGAGGACGGCGGCGCCAGCGCGGGCGGCCGTGGACACGCGGTGGACGTCTGAACGGGGGCTCCCCATGAAGGCCTTCAACGGCCGGGCGTCTGCCGGGTTGCGGCGGAGCGGCGCGGGGCGTGTGGTAGGGTGTTTGGTCTCCCGCCCCACTGCCGCGCCGATGAGCCTGCCCCCCCTCCGCGCCAGCGAGCACCTCCACGAGGTGCGCTACGAGATCCGCGGCGCGCTCGCCCGCCGCGCCGAGGCGCTCGAACGCGAGGGGCACGAGATCGTCAAGCTCAACATCGGCAACCCCGGTGCGTTCGGCTTCCGGATGCCCGAGTCAATGCGGGTGGCGATCGTGCAGAACCTGCACCAGGCCGATCCCTACTCGCACCAGAAGGGAATCTTTCCGGCCCGCGAGGCCGTGGTGATGCAGCAGCAGAGCCGCGGCGTGATGGATGTCACCGCCGACGACGTGTTCATCGGCAACGGCGTCAGCGAGTTGATCATGCTGGCGCTGCGGGCGCTCTTGAATCCGGGCGACGAGGTGCTTGTGCCCAGCCCGGATTACCCGCTCTGGACGGCGAGCGTGGTGATCCACGGGGCACGGGCGGTGCACTATCCCTGCCGGCCCGAGCGGGGCTTCGTGCCCGATCCGGCCGAGGTCGAGCGGCTGGTCACGCCCCGCACGCGGGCGCTGGTCGTCATCAACCCCAACAACCCCACCGGCGCGGTCTACCCGCGGCGGGTGCTCGAGCAGCTCGCCGACCTCGCGGCTCGGCGGCACCTCGTGCTGTGCAGCGACGAGATCTACGACGAGATGCTCTACGACGACGCCGAGTTCGTGCCGCTGGCGACGCTGGCCCGTCACGGACTGTGCCTCACGTTCGCGGGCCTCAGCAAGGTGTGGCGGGCCTGCGGCCTGCGGGTGGGCTGGCTCGTGTTCTCCGGCGAGCGGAAGCACGCCGAGGACTACGTGCAGGCGGTCGAGCTGCTCGCGTCCCTGCGGCTGTGTTCCAACGTGCCGGGGCAGTATGCGGTGCAGACCGCGCTCGGCGGCCACCAGTCGATCTTCGACCTCACCCGGCCCGGCGGCCGCCTCCACGCCACGCGCGAGGCGCTGCTCGACGCCGTCGGCCGCAGCCGCTGGCTCTCGGTCGAGCCGCCGCGGGGGGCGATGTACGCCTTCCTGCGGGTGCATACCGACCGGCTGCCCGGCGGCGGTGCGGACTTCGACGACCAGCGGTTCGCGCTCGACCTGTTGGAGCGGAAGCACGTGCTCGTGGCGCCCGGGTCGAGCTTCAACGTGCCCTACCGCGACCGCTTCCGGGTCACGCTCCTGCCGGCCGCCGACCAGATGACCGACGTGCTGGGGCGGATCGAGTCGCTGCTCGACGAATACGCCGCGCGGTGATCGCCGGCTCGATCCGGCGCCGAGGGTCTCGCGACGGGCGTCGGGGCATGCGGGCGCCGGGCGTGTTCCACGTGTCGCCGGCGGCCCGCCGGATGGTACAACGAGTGGCATGTCGGCCATCCCGTCACGATCCACCAGCGACGCGAGTCCCGGTCCGGCCGCGCCGGTCCGGCCGGTGGCCGCCTGGCTCGCTGGCCGCATCGCCTTCGACGACTATCTGCCGCTCGCCGAGCGGCTGGCGTGGGAGGTGTCGGAGCCGTGCGGCCGCTGCCCCACGCTCCTGGTCTGTGAGCTCGAGCCGGCGATCACGATCGGCCGCCTGGGGTCGCGGGCCGACGTACTCATGGGCGACGACGATCTCAACCGCCACCGTCTGACCCTGCGGTTCACGGGCCGCGGCGGCGGCGCGGTGGCGCACGTGCCCGGGCAGGTGTTCGTGGGGCTGTTCGCGGCCCTCGCCGACCTGGGACTCGCTCCGCACGATGCCGGTGGCCTGCTCGACCGCTTCGAGACCGGCCTCGCCGCGGCGCTCCGCCAGGTCCGCTCCCGGCCCGAGCGGGTGGCCGGCGTGCCGGGCGTGTGCGGCCGCCCCGGGCTGCTCGCGGCCGTGGGGCTCGCCGTGCGCCGCCGCGTGGCGTGCCCCGGGGCGTTCGAGAACGACTGCCCCGCGCCCGACCTCCTGCCGCTGGAGCATGCGGTGCCGGCCGCATGCCGCACGGCCGGCGTGCCGGCGCTCACGATGGGCTCGATCGAGGGCGACCTGCAGCGTCATGTCAGGCTGCAGGACGTGCGGACCGCGGTCGTGCATGCGGTGGCCGAGGCATTCGGCTTCCCGCGGATGCTCGTGCAGTCGGGCTTTCCCGTGCCCGTGCCGGCAGCCGGCCGATCCCGAGCGGAGGTCGCCAGCCGTGTCGGATGAGAGCGTGGCCGTCGCGGCGGCGCGAGGCTCCCTGCCGATCGTCACGCTCGAGCCACCGGCCGCGCCGGCCGCCGGCCGCCGCCTGCCGAGTTGGCTGCGGCAGAACCTCGCGCCCGGCGGCGGTCACGCCGAGACCGCCCACCTGATCGCGGAACTCGGCCTCGAGACCGTCTGCTCGTCGGCCAAGTGTCCCAACCGGCTCGAGTGCTGGTCGCAGCGCACGGCCACGTTCATGATCCTCGGGAACGTGTGCACCCGGCCCTGCGGCTTCTGCTCGGTGCCCAAGGGCAAGACGGAAGACCTCGAACTCGACGAGCCCGAGCGGGTGGCCGAGGCGGCCCGACGCCTGGGCCTGGCGCACGTGGTGATCACGAGCGTGACCCGCGACGACCTGCCCGACGGCGGCGCCGAGCACTTCCGCCGCACGGTGGAGGCCGTCCGCGCGGCGACCGGCGCGGCGGTCGAGGTGCTGGTGCCGGATTTCCTGGGCAAGGAGGGCGCGATCGAGCGGGTCATGGCCGCCCGGCCGGACGTCTTCAACCACAACACCGAGACCGTGCCCCGGCTCTACCGCACGGTCCGCGGCCGCAAGAGCGTCTATCCCTGGACGCTCGGCGTGCTTGCGGCCGCGAAGCGGATCGTGCCCGCGACGAAGACGAAGAGCGGGCTCATGCTCGGCCTCGGCGAGACCCGAGACGAACTCCTCGACGTGTTCGCCGACCTGCTCGACCACGGCGTCGACTTCCTGACGCTCGGCCAATACCTGCAGCCGACGCTGGACAGCCTGCCGGTCGAGCGTTACGTGCCGCCGGAGGAATTCACCGAACTCGGCGACCTCGCCCGCGGCATGGGCTTCCGCAAGGTGGCCTCGGGGCCTCTGGTGCGCTCGAGCTACCACGCCCGCGACATGGCGGAGGATGGCCGCGTGGCGTGACGCCGCCGCGCGGGCCCTTGTCGGGCGACGGCCCACGACGGATGATGTCCCAGCCGCTCCGCGCGGCCCCACCAACCCGACAGGAACCCTCTTCCCATGGCGAAGTCCAGCGTCCCCGGCCTCGATCGCATCCGTGAACTCTTCACCTCGGCGGAGCGGGCCGTGCTGGAGTCGACCGCGGGCCGGTCGCTCGTGGAGGCCTCGAGGAAGCAGCTCGATGCGACGCTGGCGCAGGCGCGGGCCCTGCGGGACAAGTGGCGCGACCTCCACGCCACCCAGACTCGGGCCGCCAAGCGGCAGGGGGCCGGCGCGGCGGCCAATGCCCGCAGCCGCGAGAAGACCGACATGTTCACCGCCGCGATCGACCGTCTCCAGGGCCGCCTCGCGGAGTTCGGCCTGGCGCCCGGCGCCGGTCGCCGGACGAAGCGGTCGCCGACGAAGGCCGCCCGCCGGGCGGGCCACCGCACGACACGGGCCGGCGTGAAGGGCAGGTTGGCCTCGACCGCCGCCGAGATCACCCGCGGCCGCGCCCCGCAGCCGGCGGCTCGCGCCGTAGGCAAGGCCGCCGCGGCCGGCGGTCGCGTCGCGCCGGCGACGCCGGCCCGCCCAGCCCCGGCGGTCGCGAAGCCCGCGAAGCGCGCGCAGAGCAAGAAGCGCCGGCCGGCGAAGACGGCCGCGGTCGCGCTGGCGAAGGGAGGGGGCCAGCCGCTCCGCTTCGACCTCACGAAGCAGCGGTCGGCGAAGGCCTCGGCCACCGCGGCGCGGCTGAAACTCGACGGCAAGGTGACCCGCCGCGGCGGCCACGTGCTGGCCGCGGGCAAGCGGCGGCAGGCCGCGCGCGACCGCCGCGGCCGCTGAGCTGGCGGCCACGGAGGGCCGAGGAGGATGGGCGGCCGCGGAGGGCCGACGGGCATGAGCGGCCGGCCCGACATCTCGCTCGTCGTCAACACGTTCCGCAAGCCGGCGCATCTCGCGCTCGTGCTCGAGTCGATCGTCCGCCAGGAGGGCGTGGCCGGACGCTGCGAGGTGATCGTCAGCGACGACGGCTCCGACGACGGTACGCGGCAGCTCGTCGAGTCCGTCGCGGCGCGGGCGCCGTGGCCCGTGGTCGTCACGACGCTGCCGCACGACGGATTCCGGCTGGCCCGCACCCGCAACCAGGGGGCGCGGCTGGCCACGGGCCGCGCGCTCCTGTTCCTCGACGGCGACTGCGTGCTGCCCCGCGACCACGTGGCGGCCCACCTGGAGCGGCTGCGGCCGGGAAGGGCCCTGCTCGGCTACTGCGCGCGGCTCGACGAGGCCACGAGCCGGGCAATCGACGCGGCCGACCTGGGCCCCGGGACGGTGCGGCGGATCGTGCCGCGCGGCGAGCGGGCGGCGCTGGCGGCCCGGCATCGCCGGCTCGCCTGGCACGCGGCCATCCGCCACCGCACGAAGCCCAGGCTCGCCGGTGGCAACTTCAGCGTGTGGCGCGACGACTTCGTGCGCGTCAACGGTTTCGACGAGCGTTTCGTGGGCTGGGGACAGGAGGACGACGACCTCGGCCTGCGGCTGCGAGCCTCGGGCGTGCGACTCGAGTCGATCCTCGACCGCACGTGGACGCTCCACGTCTGGCATCCCACCGACCCGTCGGCCGCGTCGCGCTGGCGCGACGGCGCCAACGTGGCCTACTTCTCCCGGCGCGGTCGGCTCACGGCCTGCCGCGAGGGGCTCGTCCGCCGCGGCCTGGGCGACCTCGCCTGGCGGCTGCCGGACGACCTGGCGACGAGTGACGTCGGCAGGGCGGTGGCCGAGGCCCTCGGCCCGGCGGCCCGCGCGCGGTCCGGGGAGCAGGCCGCGGCCGAGGTCGATCTCGTCGTCCGGCCCGGCACGGCGAGGTTTCGCGGCCCAGCCGACTGCCGGATGCTGGTGGCGGCCGCCGACCGGCCCCGCTCGGGCCGCGACGTCGCCCTGGCCGATGTCTGGCTGACCGCCGGCGGGGATGATCCGTCGCTCACGGACCGCATCGCGGCCGCACTCTGACGCCCGCTACCCCGGCGTCTCCTCCTCGAGTCCGTGCTCGAGGAGTTTCTTGCGGAGCGTGTTGCGGTTGATGCCCAGCCGCGCGGCGGCCTTGAGCTGCACGCCCCCGCAGGCCGCGAGCATCTGCGCGATCAGCTCCCGCTCCACCCGGCTCACGACCCGGTCGAAGAGCGTGTCGTCGTCTGGGGCCGCGGTGGCGATCCCCTGCTCCACGAGCTCGCGTGCCAGGCTGTCGAGGTCGCCGCCACGGCCGGGCAGGGACACCGCCGGCGATCGCTCGCCGCGGATGGTCGGGGGCAGCAGATCGAGCGTGATCTCGGCGCCCGGGGCCATGACCACGCAGCGCTCCACCACGTTCTGCAGCTCGCGGACGTTGCCCGGCCAATGGTAGCGGGAGAGCGCCTCGGCCGCGGCCGGCGCGACGGCCACGACGTGGCGGTCGTTGGCGCGGTTGTAGTGGTCGAGAAAGTGCGTCACGAGGTGCGGGCTGTCGCCGCGGCGGGCCCGCAGCGGCGGCAGGACGATGGGCACCACGTTGAGCCGGTAGTAGAGGTCCTCGCGGAACCGCTCGCGGGCCACCTCGTCGAGCAGGTCGCGGTTGCTCGCGGCGACCACCCGCGTGTCGACGCGCACGGTCTCCGTGTCGCCCACCCGCTCGAACTCCCGCTCCTGGAGCACGCGGAGCAGCTTGACCTGGAGCTTGGGGGTCGTGGAGTTGATCTCGTCGAGGAAGATCGTGCCGGTGTGGGCGGCCTCGAAGCGGCCGGCGCGGTTGGCCACGGCGCCGGTGAAGGCGCCGCGGACGTGGCCGAAGAGCTCGCTCTCGAGCAGGCTTTCCGAGAGCGCGCCGCAGTTGACGCGCACGAACGGCCCGCTGCCCCGCGCGGAGAGCTCGTGGATGGCCCGGGCGACGAGTTCCTTGCCGGTGCCGGTCTCCCCCAGCAAGAGCACCGAGGCGTTGGTCGCCGCCACGCGGCGGGTGGTGGCCGCGACCTCCTGCATGGCGACGCTGCCGCCGACGAGCCCCTTCAGGGGCGGCGGGTCGTCACCGGGGCCGGGCTGGCGCGACATCGAGCGGGGCGGAGGCTGGGATGGTGCGCGGCGTCTCGATCACGTCGATGATCGCGGCCGAGGCCTTGCGGACGGCCGCGTCGGGATCGTGAGTGTAGTTGACGAGCAGGGTCTCGACGTCGCTCCTCCCCAGGAGGAGGCCGTAGCGTTGCCGGCTCACGGCGAAGGCCGCCAGCGCCAGGTCCCGCGTCGCCGGGGCCACCTCGGCCCGCGCTGCCTCCGCGGCGAGGGCCCGCTGGGCGGCGGGCCGGCCGATGGCGGCCAGCAGCGTCGTGGCGGCGTCGGCACGGTCGGGGTCGACGAGCGACAGGCGGGCCGTGTCGAGGGCGGCCGAGACGTCCTGCACGCGGCGGCCGAGGCGGGCCAGCAGCGCGAGCGCCTCCCGCGCCCGGGCGGCCCGTGCCGTGCGGACGGCGGTGCGGGCGGCGGGATCGACCGCCGCGGGTCCGGCACAGCGCGCGAGCGCATCATGAAAGCGCGGCGGCAGGACGAGCTCGCCCGTGTCGGCGTCGCGGACTCCCGCGAAGAAGCTGTCGAGGCCGTCGACGATGGCCACGCCGGACGCGTCGCGGAACTTCAGGATCAGTTGCTGGAGGAAGCAGCCGCGGCCGTCGTCGTCGAGCGGATCGACGACGACGAGCACCGGGGGCTCGCCGCCCGTGCCCTGGTGCCGCAGGAACTCCACGGTCTCGAGCGCGGTGGGCCGCACGAGCCGCGCCGCGAGGATCACGAGCACGGTGTCGGCCGACGCCCGGGCCGCGAGGATCGCGTCGCGGCCGGTGGCGGCCAGGACGGGCCGGAAGCCGAACCGGGCCACGCCCGAGGCCAGCGAGTGGGCCACGTCCACGTCGGGATGCGCCACCACGGCCACGTCGGCGTCGGCGGCCGTGGCCGCGTGCGCGAGGATCTCCACCACGCGGCTGGAGCCGGGCCAGGGCGGATCGCCCGCGGCCAGTGCGAGCGTGCGCGCGGCCGCGAACTGCACCGTCGGATCGGGCACGGCGAGCGCCCGCACGAGCGGCTTCCGCGCGGCGACGGGGAGCGGGCCTTCCAGACTCGCGTCAGTCGGAGGCTCGAGCGCACAGGCCGCCGCGGCCGCGGCCTCCCACAGGCCCCGCTCGACGGCCAGATCGAGGATGTCCGCCGCGGTCTCGGCCACGAAGCCCGCGGGCGGCGACAGCGCGGCGCGGAGCCGCTCGAGGCCGATCCGTTCGACGGCGGTGGTGGGCTCGCCCGCCGAGACGAGCAGGTTCTCCAGCTGCGCCAGGAGCACGAGCCGCACCGCCGCGGGATCACGGTCGCCGAGGGCCGCGAGGTCACGGGCGAGGTGGCCCGCCTCGAGGGCCCGGGCGGCGCGGGGTGGGAGCCGGCTCCGCTGGATCCGCCGCGCCTGCGGATTCCAGAGCCACCGCTCCACGCTGCCGGTGACCGACCCGCCGTAGGCGGCCGCGGCGCCGGCGGGATCCGTCACCGGCTCGAGCAACAGGTGATCGGGCTCGGCCAGTCCCGCGGGCGCAAGCAGCCGGTCGAGCCGGGCGGCGACGCCCGCCGCCGCGGTGGCCGCGGCGGGTGGCTGGTCGAGCCCCAGCGCCGCGAGGGCCGCGGTCCTCGCGGCCGGTGGCGAGTCGGCGACGGCCGCGGGGGCGAGCAGGAACGCCGCGTCGTCGCCGAGCGGCCGGGTGGCGGCGAGCGCCTCGATCACGGGCGGCCAGCGGTCCACGTCGTCGGATGCGAGCCAGGCGATGAGAGGCTGGCGGGCCGCCGGACCGAGATCACGGACCAGCGCGAGCGCCAACTCCCGCGCCCGCGGGTCGTCGGTCCCGCCGATCACCTCGATGAGCGCGGGCAACGCGTCGACACCTGCGCGGGCGAGCGCCTCGACGGCGGCCCGGCGCTCGCGGGCCGACGCGGACGCCAGCGCGGCCCCGGCTGCCGCCAGCCGCCGGGGGTCACGGCGGCGCAGCGCCGCGGCGTCGCGGATCGCACCGATGACCTCCCGCGCCCGCGGTTCCCGCGACGCGAGCACGCGGTCGAGCCGGCCGAGGCTCGCGGCGTCGAATGAGTCGCCCAGGTCGGCGAGCAGATCCGGCAGTCCATCGCCGGCGGCGGCCAGGGCGGCACCGAGCCGCTCGAAGGCTTCGGCCGCGGCGGCGTCGGCCTCGACGTCGGCGGCGCGGATCGCCGCCTCGAGCAGGTCGGCGGGAAAAGTCCGCCCCGGGATGTCGAGCGAGTCGACGACCGCCTGCTGCATCGGGTCGAGGGTCGGCGCGTCGTCGGCCGCGACCGCGGCGAGGGCGGCCAGGAGCATGGCCGCGCAGGCCAGCGGCCCACCGGCCGACGAGCGTCGACAGCCGCAGACGAGCCCCACGGATCCCCCGAGCGCAGAGGTCAGGTGCCCGCGGCCCCGACCTCCAGCCGGCGCCGCCACCCGGCTACTTGTTCGGCAACCGCCGCCGGCGCGGTCGATCCGAAGCTCCGCATCCGTTCAACTGCCCGGGAGGCCCCCAGGGCGCCCCGCAGGGCGGCGTCCCACCCCGCGCAGTCGCGAGAGATTTCCTCGTCGGAAAGCTCCGCCAGGCCGACGCCGCGGTCGAGCGCGCGGCGGACGAGCCTTCCCACCGTCTCGTGGGCGGTCCGCTGCGGCACACCCGCGGCGATCAGGGCCTCCATGAGGCTCGTGGCGTCGAGATGGCCGCGGTCGAGCGTGGCGGCGATCCGCTTCCGGTCGAACCGCGTGCCGGCCACCAAGGGCGCGGCCACGCGGAGCACGCCCTCGAGCGTGTCGATCGAGTCGAAGATCCGCTCCTTGTCCTCCTGCAGGTCGCGGTTGTAGGCGGTGGGCAGGCCCTTGAGGAGCACGAGCAAGGCCTGCAGGTTGCCCACGGCCCGGGCCGACTTGCCGCGCACGAGTTCCAGCACGTCGGGGTTGATCTTCTGCGGCATGATCGAGCTGCCGGTGCAGAAGGTCTCCGGCAGCAGCAGGAAGGAGAATTCCTGCGTGCTGTAGATGATCCACTCCTCGGCCCACTGCGAGAGGTGCACCGCCGCCAGCGCCAGCACGAAGGCCAGCTCGCAGGCGAAGTCGCGGTCGCTCGCGGCGTCGAGGCTGTTGGCCGCCACGGCCTCGAAGCCCAGCGCCTCCTTCACGTGGTCGCGGTCGATGGGCAGGCTCGTGCCGGCCAGCGCCCCGGAGCCCAGCGGCAGGACGTTGGTGCGCCTCCGGCAGTCGGCCAGCCGGTCGCGGTCGCGCTGCAGTTTCTCGCACCAGGCGAGCAGCTGGTGCGCCGCCAGCACGGGCTGCGCCCGCCTGAGGTGGGTGTAGCCGGGGATGACGAGGCCCTGCTCCCGCTCGGCGAGGCCGACGAAGGCCCGCTGCACCTCGGCGAGCCCCGCGTCGATCCGGTCGATCGCCCGCCGGCAGTGGAGCCGCAGGTCGGTGGCCACCTGGTCGTTGCGGCTCCGCGCCGTGTGGAGCTTCCGGCCGGTGTCGCCGAGCCGGGCCGTGAGCGCCGACTCGACGTGGAGGTGGATGTCCTCCTTGGCCGCCGTGAACTCGAAGCGGCCGGCATGGATGTCGGCGCGGATCTCCTCGAGCGCCTGCGCGATCGCGTCGGCCTCGGGCACGGTCAGCAGGCCGCAGGACGCGAGCATCCGCGCATGCGCGATCGAGCCGTCGATGTCGTCGTCGGCGAGCCGCCGGTCGAACGACACGCTCTCGGAGAAGGCCTCCACGCGCGGGTCGGTGCCCTCGCGGAACACGCCGGACCAGGCCTTGGAGGGGCCGGTCGCGGGCTCGCCGGGGCGCTTCGGAGTGGGCGACGGCGGCACGGGGGCGGACCTCGAGGTGGCGGCGACGAGCCTCAAGCCTAACGACGCTTCCGGCAGCAGCCAACGAGAAGCGCTGCCGGTGGTTCGGGGCTGCCCACACCCTCTCGCCGGACGTTCGCGGAGGTCGGGGCTGCCCGTGCCCTCTCGCCGGACGTTCGCGGCGGCCCTCCTGGCCTCCGCTCACTCGGTGCTGTCTGCGCTCCGGCATCCTGCCTGCGCTGGCCAGCAACGCCGGCTCGAGAGCACGGGCAGCCCCTCGCGGGTTCAGTTTCGGGGAGTGATCGTGACCTCGATCTCGACGAGCGGCGCCCGCGGGACCGTGCAGGAGAGGATGCGGAAGCCCGCATTCTGGTTCTCTGCGGGCGTCGGTGGTCGTGCGTCCTCGACGGACCAGGCGATCGGGGTCGCCGCCAGCGGCTCGGATGTGGTCGCCACCTCGAGTGAGATGGCTTTGCCTTCCTTCTCGAGCACGACGCGGGTGCCGTCGAGGAGGGGCTCGGCGTCGATCACCGCCTGCCAGCGGACGTCGCCCACCGGGGAATCGATCGTGTCGCGAAGCCTGACGCGCCGCAGTTCGCGGTCGAGTGTCACGCGGCGGGTGACGCGCTCGGCGAGTGGGCCCGAGGCCAGTCGGTAGGCGGCACCGAGGTCGATGGTCGCGGTCGCCGAGTCGGCCGTCGTGACCACGTCGCCGATCGGGCACGGGTCGCACGTCGGTGCCTGGAGCCGGCCGTCTATGCAGAGCACGTTGTGCGACCGCGACGAGAGCCGGAAGTAGCCGAAGCGTTTGCCGCCGAAGTAGCCCGGCAGGTTGTAGTCGTCGCCGCCGAGGTCGTGGATCCAGCGGCGGCCGAGGGCGTCGTAGACGAAACTGCCCACGTCCATGTGGCCGTGGCTGGCCCGGGGCGTGCCCCCCTTCGCGGCCACGAACACCGCAGTGGCGTCATCCGTGCCAGAGCGCATCGTCACCACCGGTTGCTGGCCGCCGTACGACGCCACCCAGCTCAGGCCAGGGTCGTGCTGCGGCTGCTCCGGCAGCCAGAGCAGGTGCAGGGGGAAGAACCGGTCGTTGGCTCCCGTCCGCCGCAGGTCCGGCTCGAGCGCCGCGAGGCCGCGGCGCAGGTCGGCCGCCAGGGCGTCGGTCGCGTCGGCACCGCTCGGCTCGGCGGAGGCCGGAATGTTCCGGAGGAGCCAGCCACGGGCCGCGATGAACGGGTCGCGGTGCGGGGGCGAGTCGGCGTAATTGAAGAGCAGGCCGCTGGGGCCGAGGACGTGGGGCATGAAACCCGCGCTCGCGGCGAGCGGCGGTGGCACGCGGACGGTCTCCCCGAGGTCCGCGGCCACCGCCAGGCCCAGGACGTGGTAGCTCGTGCCGTAATTCCAGTACCCCGGGCCTTCGGGATAGCCGCCACCCGCGTAGAAGGCCTCGCACCCGCGGAGCAGCACGAGGCACCGTGCGAACGGCGAGGCGTCGAGCGCCGCGCGGTCCTTCGCGACGGCGGCGCACGCCACCGCGATCCCCGCGCCGCAGACCTGTGACCAGTTGTTGCGCACGTTGGCCCACCAGCCCCCCGTGGCGAACACCTCCTCGGCCGGCCGGATCGCCTGGGCGACGAGCGCGGCGCGGTAGCGCTCGCGGGCGGCCGGATCGAGGTCGGCATGGAGCCAATCAAGGCCGAAGGCCACGGCCGTGGCCATCTCCGCCGTGTCGAGGAAATGCTTCGGGTTCCAGTCGGGCAGCGCGCAGGCGGCGTCGAGCTCCTTCACGCAGCGGTCGAGGTAGCGGCGGTCGCCGGTGAGCCGCCAGGCCAGCGCCGTGTGGAGCACGACGTGGATCGCGGCCCGCGACTCGCCGAGGAGCCGCTTGCCGTCCGGGATCCGGTATTCGCAGGTCCGACCGGTGAGGGCCTCGTCGGCCGACATGATCGCGGCATCGCGGACGAGGGCCACGAGCGGGTCGGCGGCGACGCGGTCGCGAACCTTCTCCAGCGCGGCCGGCGTGAGCAGCAGCCGGGGATGCGGAGGCAGATCCGCGGCCGGCGCGGCGGCCGTGAGTCCGGCGCCGACCAGGACGACGACCCAGGGGCGGATGCGGCCGGTGGTCATGGGTGCGGGTCCGGGAGCGAACGACGGGACCGATTGTGGCGCGGCCTCGTCGGCACCGCCACCGACGGCCGGCGCGTCCCGTAGACTGCCGCCATGACGACGACCTGCGACGACCTCCTCGCTGCCGCCGGCCGGCTCGCGGCCCGGCTGTCCGGCTGGGAGAGCCGCCCGCAGCAGCTGGAGATGGCCCGCGTGGTCGCCGAGGCCATCGCCGCGCGGCGCCACGCCGTGGTCGAGGCCGGCACCGGCGTGGGCAAGAGCCTCGCCTACCTCGTGCCGGCGATCCTCGCGGCCACGGCCGACCAGGACGCGGCCGGCGGCATGGACGACTGGGACGACGAGGCGGCCGCGACCCGGACCGGGCCGCGGCCGCGCCGCGTGGTCGTCTCCACGCACACGATCGCGCTGCAGGAGCAGCTCATCGACAAGGACATCCCCCTGGTCGCGGCCGTCATGCCCCGGGAGTTCTCGGCGGTGCTCGTGAAGGGCCGGGCCAACTACGTGAGCCTGCGGCGGCTCGGCCTCGCGCTCGAGCGATCTGGCAGCCTGTTTCCCGACGGCGGCGAGCGGGCGGAACTGCTCGAGATCGCGGCCTGGGCGCGGCGGACCGCCGACGGGTCGCGGGCCGACCTCGAGGCGCTTCCGACCGATGCGGTGTGGGACGAGGTGCAGAGCGACTCAGGCAACTGCATGGGCCGCGCCTGTCCCACCCACGCCCAGTGCTTCTACTACGCGGCGCGGCGGCAGCGGCGGACGTCGGCCTGGAGATCGTCCATCTTGTAGTGCACGAGCAGGCCGCGGTCACCGCGATCGCTGCAGAGTTTTCCGAGCACCCGCTCGATGCCGCCGCTCGTCACACCCACGCCGAGATGCTCGCTCGCCACGGCTTCGACCGTGTGGGCCTCGTCGAAGACGACGACGTCATGCGGCGGCAGGATGCTCGCCCCGCTGCGGCGGACGGCGAGGTCGGCGAAGTAGATCGCGTGGTTGACGACGAGCACCTGGGCGTGGGCCATCCGCCGCCGCGCCGCGTAGTAGAAGCACTGGGCGTGGGTGGGACAGGCGCGGCCCATGCAGTTGCCTGAGTCGCTCTGCACCTCGTCCCAC
>JBJTIV010000011.1:0-8843 GCA_046095145.1 Planctomycetaceae bacterium | reverse complement strand
ACTCCCTGACCCCGGCGGTCCGCGCGGCGGCGGACAGGCCTGCCAGCCGGCCGCGGTCGAAGGCATCGAAGGAGTGGGTCACGTGCCAGCCCGTGCAGGGCTCGAGCGCGGTCTCCACGGCGGCCGCGGCGGGCAGGGCCGCCAGCTTGCCGCGGTCGAAGGCGTAGAAGGCGTGCGAGACGTGCCAGCCCGTATGCGGCTCGATGGCGGCGACGATCCCGTCGGCGGCGGGCCGGGCATGCGGGGCGGCGGACTGCGACACGGCGGGAACTCCGGCGGGCGACGGGCGGGAATGACGGAGCCGAGTCTACCAACGGCCGCTGTGCGCGGGATCCGACCCCGCGGTAGGCTAACGGGACGGTCGGGCAGCGAGACGTTCCGACCGCGGCGCGAGGGGACCAGACACCATGGGACAGGCCATCGTCGATCCGGCGGAGCTCCGGAGGTTCGCCGGGGCGCTCCGCACATTCAGCGACGAGGTCGTCGCCCAGATGCAGATGGTGCAGCGGCAACTGTCAGCCCTCAGCTCCACCTGGCGCGACCAGGAGCAGCAGAAGTTCGCCGACGAATTCGAGGCCCAGCTCAGCACGTTCAAGCGGTTCGCCGAGTCGACCAGCGAATACGTGCCCTACCTGATCCGCAAGGCGGAGCGGGTCGAGGAATACCAGCAGCAGCGCTGACGGCCGCGGCCGGCGGGTGAAGGATGTCGGACCAGGCGGACGTCAAGTCGATCGACACGCTGGCCTTCGGGAAGGCGGCGCTGGCCGCGTTCGCGCACGAGACCGGCCAGGCCGTGGGCGAGGTGGAGCTCCAGGGGCAGCGGGCCGTGGACTGGATCACGGTCGACCGGGCGGCCCACTGGAAGGCGGAGTCGCGCCGCGCCGCCGACCTGGTCAACAAGGCCGTCAAGGACCTCGAGCACTGCCGCACCTTCAAGAAGGTGGGCGACAATCAGCCGTCGTGCATCGAGGAGAAGAAGGCGCTCGAGAAGGCCAAGAAGCGGCTGGAGCTCACCGAGCGGAAGGTGGAGGCGGTGCGCCGCTGGACCCCCGTGGTGCAGCAGCAGTTCCGCGAGACCTGCGTGCGGCTGGTGCGCTTCCGCGAGGTGATCGACGTCGACTGCCCGCGGGCCATGGCGGTGCTCGAGCGGATGCTCAAGGCCCTCGACGCCTACCGCACCGCGCAGTCGCCCACGGACCGCGCGACCGACGCCGGGGGCGTGGGCTCGGCCTCGGTGACGCGGCAGCAGGCCGACGCCGAACCCGCCGCCGCGCCGGCACCCGCCGCACCCTCGGCCGCCGGGGAGGGCGCATGAAGGTCGTCGACCTCTCCAGCGGTGCGTCGAAGCTCGCCCTGGCGGTGAAGCACCTGGGCATCAAGTGGGAGTCGGCCAAGGAGACCTGGAACGACTCCACGAGCAAGGCCTTCCACAAGGAGCACATCGATCCGCTCCAGCCGGCCGTGAAGGAGACGCTCGAGGCGATCGGCCGCCTGGCCGAGGTGCTCGCCCGCGCGGTGCGCGACGTGAGCGACGAAGAAGCCCTGTAATCCGCCCCGTCCCGCCGCCGCCAGGAACCCACCCGTGCCCCTTCCCGCCTACGACCGCGATCGCCTCCGGGAGCAGCTCCACCTGCTGCGCAAAGCTGCCGCCAGCCGGGCGAAGCTCGAGCGGGAGATCGTCGACGAGCACGAGGCGGAGCAGGAGCGGATCCGCGCGGAGGCCGACGAGAAGCTCGCCGCCACCCGGCGGAAGTATGCCGCCGACATCGCCGCCACGCGCCAGGAATACGACGCCGTGGTCGCCAAGACGAAGGCCGCCGCCGACACGGAACGCGGCAAGCTCGACGACCAGCGGGCGAAGCTCACGGCGGCGATCGACGCCGAGTTCCAGAAGCAGCAGGCCAAGCTCAGGGAAGACGACGACTGGGACGCCGGCCAGGACAAGAACGTCTTCAAGGAGAAGCGAAAGCAGCCGGCCCTGCAGTGTGCCAAGGACGAGAAGGCCCTGGCCCGCACGGCCGCCCAGATCACCGACGCGGTGAGCGGCGCGCGGTCGAAGCTCGACGCCTGGGGCGTCGCCGCCGCCGAGGCTCCGGCGGGCGACGAGCCGCTGCCGGCGGGCGCCGACAACCACGCCGCGGTCGACGCGCTGGGCACCCAGGCCGTGGAGCAGGCCAAGGCGATCGCCACGCTGCCCGCCGCGGTCCGCGGGTTCGCGCCGGGCGTGAAGCCGAAGCTGGTGACGGTCGCCCTCCTCGGCGGGCTGGTCGTCGCGGGCGTCGTGTCGGCGGCCCTCGCCTTCGCGGCAGGCCTCCCGGCGATGGTCGTGGCGGCCGTCGGCGCCGGGCTCGCCGCGGTGCTCGGGGGTGGCGGAGCGTTCGCCGGCCTGGCCTGGGTGAAGAAGCTCCAGGCCACGGCCCGCACGCAGCTGGCCGACCTGGCCGCCGGCCTCGCCGGCAGCGCGGCCCGCTTCGACCGCTGTCGTCCGACCTGCGCCGAGTATCTCGCGGCCCGTCGCGACGAGCAGCTCCGCCGGCTCGACGAGAAGTTCGCGCAGGACGCGGCGGCGCGGAAGACCAGGCTGGACGAGGCGCTCGCCGCCTGCGCGGCCGCCCGCGGCAAGAAAATTGGCGACCTCGAGGCGAAGTACGCCACGGCGACCGCGTCGCTCGACCAGAAGATCGCCGCCGCCACCGACGCCACGGAGAAGAAGTATCCGCCGCGGCTGGCCGCGCTCGAGACGGGCTCCGCCGAGGACGCCCGGCGCATCGAGGAGTCCCGCGACGAGCGGCTGACGGCGGCCGACGCCCGACGCACCGGGCGGTGGGACGCGATGGTCGCCGAGTGGCGGCAGGTGCGGGAGGAGGCGGCCTCCGTCTTTTCGGAGGCCGAGCGGATCGACGCGGCCGCCTTCCGGTCCTGGGACGACCTCGCCAACGACGAGACGCCGCTGCCCACCGAGATCCCGCCGGGCCTGCGGTTCGGCAGGCTCGCCCTGTCGCTCGAGCGGGTGCCGGGCGGGGTGTCGGGCCTGCCCGAGCTCAACGCCTTCGGCCCCGTGGCCTGGACGCAGCCGGCCTTCGTCCACTGGCCGGTCGACGCATCGCTGCTCGTGAAGACCACGCCCGAGCAGAAGGAGCTGTCCTCGGCGCTGCTCCAGGCGGTGATGCTGCGGATCGCCACGGCGATCCCGGCCGGCCAGAGCCGGTTCACGATCATCGACCCGCTCGGCCTGGGTAAGCAGTTCGCCGGCTTCATGCACCTGGCCGACTACGACGAGCTCCTCGTCACCAGCCGCATCTGGACCGAGCCCCAGCTCATCGAGGAGAAGCTGGCCGACATCACCGAACAGATGGAGGTGGTGTTCCAGAAGTACCTTCGCAACGAGTACGAGTCGATCGGCGCCTACAACGCCGAGGCCGAGGTGCCCGAGCCCTACAAGTTCGTGGTCGTGGCCAACTTCCCCGCCAACTTCACCGAGACGAGCGCGCGGCGGCTGGCGAGCATCGCCGCCTCGGGGCCGCGCTGCGGCGTCTACGTGATCGTGTCGGTCGACACGAAGCAGGTCATGCCCTCCGGGTTCAGCCTGGCCGAGCTCGAGCAGCACGCCACCACGATTGTGCTCAAGGACGGCACGTTCACCTGGAACGACCCGGAATTCTCGAAGTGGCCGCTCACGGTCGAGCAGGCGCCCAGCGACGAGCAGTTCACGCGGATCATCCAGCGCGTGGGCAAGGCGGCCAAGGCGGCCAAACGGGTCGAGGTGCCCTTCGACCGCGTGGCTCCCCGGGAAGAGGACTGGTGGCAGGGGAGCACGGCCAGCGAGGTGCTCGCGCCGCTGGGGCCGGCGGGCGCCAAGAAGCTCCAGTACCTCAAGCTCGGCAAGGGCACCAGCCAGCACGCCCTCATCGCCGGCAAGACGGGCTCCGGCAAGTCCACGCTCATGCACGCGATGATCACGAGCCTCGCGCTGCAGTACAGCCCCAACGAGATCCAGTTCTACCTGATCGACTTCAAGAAGGGCGTGGAGTTCAAGCTCTACGACCACTACAAGCTCCCCCACGCCCGCGTCATCGCCATCGAGAGCGAGCGCGAGTTCGGCCTGTCGGTGCTCCAGCAGCTCGACGCCGAGCTCAAGCGGCGCGGCGACCTGTTCCGCGAGCTCTCGGTGCAGGACGTGGCCGGGTTCCGCAAGACCGGCCATGCCGACCCGATGCCGCGGATCCTGCTGCTCATCGACGAGTTCCAGGAGATGTTCGTCGAGGACGACAAGCTCGCCCAGGACGCGTCGCTGATCCTCGACCGGCTCGTCCGCCAGGGCCGTGCCTTCGGCATGCACGTGCTGCTCGGCTCCCAGACGCTCGGCGGCTCCTACAGCCTGCCCCGCGCCACGATGGGGCAGATGGCCGTCCGCGTCGCGCTGCAGTGCAACGAGGCCGACTCGAGCCTGATCCTCTCCGAGGACAACACCGCGGCCCGGCTCCTCACCCGGCCCGGCGAGGCGATCTACAACGACGCCAACGGCATGGTGGAGGGCAACAGCCCGTTCCAGGTGGTGTTCCTGAACGACGAGCGCCGCGAGCGCTACCTTGGCGCGCTGCGGGCGCTGGCCGACCGCCGCACCGACATCCCGCAGCTGCCGCGGATCGTGTTCGACGGCAACGAGGCGGCCGACCCGGCCGGCAACCCGCTGCTCACGGAATTGCTCGGCTCCGGCACGGTGCACGGCAAGCCGCCCGTCGCGCCCCTGGCCTGGCTGGGCGACGCGATCGCCATCAAGGATCCCACCACGGCGATCTTCCGCCGCCAGGGCGGCGCCAACATGCTCATCGTCGGGCAGCGCGAGGACCTGGGCGCGAGCCTCCTGGCGATGTCGATCGTGAGCCTGGCCGCCGGGGCCGACCCGCATCCCGGCGGCGGCCTGGGCCGGCCGGCGCGGTTCGTGCTGCTCGAGCCGGCGATCGCCGAGGAGAAGCCCGACCTGCTGCTGGCTGCGCTGGCCAAGCACCTGCCCCACGAGGTCGAGCAGGCGGGCCGGCTGGCCACGGGCGAGGCGATGGCGGCGCTGGCCGCCGAGGTGCAGCGGCGGATCGACGAGCAGGTGCTCGACGGCGAGACCGTGTTCCTCGTGATCCGCGACCTGGCCCGCTATCGCGAGCTGCGGCGGGACGAGAGCGACTTCGGCTTCTCGATGGGTGAGAAGCAGGCCTCGCCGGCGCAGAACTTCGTGACCATCCTCAAGGACGGCCCCGCGGTGGGCGTCCACACGATCATCTGGTGCGACTCGCTCACGAACCTGCAGCGCACCTTCGACCGCAACACGCTCAAGGAGTTCGAGCTCCGCGTGCTCTTCCAGATGAGCGGCTCCGACTCGAGCCAGCTCATCGACAGCCCGCTGGCGAGCAAGCTCGGCCCGCAGCGGGCCCTGTTCATCCACGAGGAGACCGGCACGCTGGAGAAGTTCCGCCCCTACGCCTTTCCGCAAGCCGAGTGGCTCGACACCGTGGCCGGCAGCATGCGGGCCCGGCCCCAGGGCGTGCCCGCGAAGCGGCCGCGGGCGGCCCCGCGACCGCAGGCGGCGGAGAAGAAGGCCGAGACCGGGCTGGGGAGCAGTTTCGGCGACTTCGACTTCACGAAGATGCTCGACGACGCGGCCGGCGGCGACGCCCCGGCCGACCCGAAGCCGGGCTGACGCAGCCGCTCCGGGACCGTGATCCGCCCCGGCGGCCGGGTTCGAGTCGGAAATGTGACGAATCCGGCTCGGGCAGGGACGAATCCGGCACGGCCGGGGACGAATCCGGCGCGGGCGGGGACGAACGGGGTGGGGACCCTCCGCGGCAAACCGGGTCGCGCGTCCAGGTCGGGCCGTGCATCGCGCGTGCGCCCGATATCTTTTGTCCTGGCCGGACGATCGGCCTCGTGGACGGAGGATCGGTCGATGGCACACGCCGGAGAGGCACTCGAGTCCCGCGTGGTGCTCGTGGCGGTTGCCCTCGGAGTGATGCTGTCCGCCGCAGCGTCCCACGGCGGAACGATCGTGGTCTACGGCACCGCGGTCGGCCAGCAGGGGCCGGCCTATCCGGGGGGCACGATCGCCGCGGGCGACACCGTGCGGATCGACGACGGCGGGAGCGTCACGGGGGCGGTCGCGAACAGCGGCACGCTCCAGTTCAACCAGACGTCCGGGTCGATCTCGCTCACCGGCACGTACACCGGCGACGCGACGGCCACGCTCTCGCTCACCAGCGGCGGCACGGTCGCGCTGCTGCAGTCCACGACGACCACGATCATCGACGGAGCGGTCGACGTGCGGGCCGGCCTCCTGACCACCGGCACTTCCGCCCTGTACATCGGCTCCACCGGCACGGGCAGCCTGGCGATCTCGGGCAACGGCGCCGTCGCCACGACGTTCGTCCGGTTCGCGTCGGGATCGGGCTCCGTGGCCGTGTTCACCATGTCCGGGGGCACGTTCACCAACACGGCCACCTCCACGCCGGGTTTCTACTTCGCCTCGGGAACGGCATCGTCGGGCACGTTCACGATGACCGGCGGCACCGCCAACTTCGGCAACGGATCGAGCGGAGGCTTCGCGGTTGGTCGGAACTCAAGCGCCACGATGCTGCTCAGCGGCGGCACGATGTCGTGGAACTGGTTCGAGCCGGCCGAGGGCGACGACAGCACGGCGACGATCACGATCAGTGGCTCGGCGCGGCTGAACTCGTCGAGTCTCATCCGGATGTCGATGGGCACCAACGCCGTGAGCACGCTGACGGTGAACGGCGGCACGGTCAGCGGCAGCCAGCTCCGCCTGGGTCACGGGACCACCTCTGCGAGCACCTTCACCGTCACCGGCGGGTCCGTGGGATTCAACGGCACCGGCGTCGATACCAACGGCAACCTCATCGGTTACGGGGCCGGCAGTTCGGGAACGCTCACGTTCACCGGCGGCACGACGACCTTCGCGGGCGCGACCACCGTCGGCGGCGTCGGCCCCGCCTTCGGTGGCGGCGACAGCCGCGGGATGGTCAAGGTCGAGGGGGGCGTGATCACCACCAACACCGCGGCCGCGAACCTCGACAATCACTTCATCCTCGGCCGCAACGCGTTCACGACCGGCGAGATGCTCGTGACCGGCGGCACGTTCACCGCCCGGCAGGATTTCTACGTGGGCGGCAGCGGCACGGGCACGCTCACCCTCTCCGGAGGCGGCGGGCGGATGCAGGTGGGGCGGCTGTTCGTGTCGTCCACCGTCAACTCATCCATGAACCTCACGGGCGGCGCGGGCAGCGTCACCGTGTCGAGCGGCACGCTGCTCGTCACCGGCAGCGGCGATGCCGCCAATCTGCGCGTCGGCACCAACTCGACCGGCACGGGCTCGCTCACGATCAACGGCAGCGGCGTCGTCATCGTCGGCGGCACGCTCACCCAAGGGCCGGTCGGACAGATCACCCTCGGGCCTGGCGGCACCCTCCAGATCGGCACTGGAACCTCGAATGGCGGAGTACTCCTTGGAGGTACCGGGAGCTTGCTCAACAATGGGACGCTCGTGTTCAACCGGAAGAGCGACTTTTCCTATTCCGGTGTGATCAGCGGCTCGGGGGCCTTCGTCAAGCGAAGCAACTCCTGGGGAACACTCCAGTCCGCGAATACGTACACCGGCCTGACCTCCGTGGAAGCGGGCGTGCTGCGAGTGAGCGGCTCCGGGAGCATCGGCTCCGGCGGCCTCTCCCTCACCGGGACCGCGCGGTTCGATCTCGCCAACCTCACTTCCTCGACCTATACGCTGCCGGCCACCGGCAACCTGCTCGGCAGCGGCACCATCAGCGGATCGGGCAAGACGCTCGCCGTGCTGGGGAATTTTCTTCCGGGACTGACGACCGGCACGTTCTCCCTGGACACCGGCCTGACGCTCGACCTGGCCGGAGCCACGGGCAGCACGTTCGACATCACCTCGCCGGCGTTCACCGCGGGCAGCTACGACGTCGTCAGCGGGAGCGGCAGCATGATCCTGGGTGGGCCGCTCACGCTCGCGTTCACCAACGGCCCGTACGCGGATGGAGCCAACGTGCTGCGGTTGTGCTCGAATACGGGAGGGCTGTCGGGCAACTTCTCCTCGGTGTCCTTTACCGGCCTGCAGCCCGGCCAGTCGGCCACGTTCGACGCGAGCACCGGCTTCGTGAGCATCGCCACGGTGCCCGAGCCCACGAGCCTCGCGCTGGCCGGCATCGCGATCGCCGCCCTGGCGGCCAGGACCTTGCCTCGCCCGCGGAGATAGCGGTCCCGAGTCGACCTCCGCGTCAGGGCCGCCACTCGAGGCCCAGGATCGTCACGTCGTCGAGCGGGCCGTTCGGACGGCACCAGTTCTCCACGGCGGCCAGCAGTTCCGCCACGCTCTCGTCGAGCGGCCTGCTCCGCGACTCCCGCAGGCAGGCGTTCATCCGCTCCTCGCCGAAGGGCTGCTTGTCGGCGTCCATCGCCTCGGGCACGCCGTCGGAATAGAGATAGATCCGGTCGCCCGCCGCGAGCTGCAGCGTCTTCTGCTCGTAGGTGACGTCCGGCACGAACGCGATCGGAAAACCCTCGGCACCGTGGAGTTCCACCTCTCCGCCGCCCGCCGGCACCCGGGCCAGCGCGGGATGGCCCCCGGACACGTAGTCGAGCCGGCCGGTCGGCAGGTGGAGCACCCCGTAGAGGATCGTGAAGTAGAGCCCCGAGAACTCGTCGGCCTGGAACAGGCGGTTGAGCTGGTTCGCCACCTCGGCCGGCGGCACGACGACGACGCCGTCGACCCCCTGCCGCACCAGCAGCGACGACTCCGTGAGCTTCGGGGCCAGGAAGCGGCC
>JBJTIV010000010.1:0-7738 GCA_046095145.1 Planctomycetaceae bacterium | reverse complement strand
CCGGGCCGTTGGGCAAGACCGCCCAGGATTTTTCCTCCTCCCCGACGGGACTCCGGGCCGTTGGGCAAGACCGCTTGCACGCCGCACCAACAACGCGCCACGAACGGGCGTCAACCGCCCGCCGCCAGCGCCGCGAGCACGTCGGCCAGCGGCACCGTCGCGAACGACGTGGCGTAGTCGCTCATCGAATAGGGGATCACGAGCAGCCCGTCGTGGACGGCGGCGCCGCAGCTGTAGACCACGTTGGGCACGTAGCCGGCCCGCTCGTTCTCGTCGGGCGCCAGGAGCGGCTCACGGAGGCGGCCCAGCACCCGCGTGGGATCGTCGAGGTCGAGCAGCACGGCGCCGATCGCGTACTTTCGCATCGGCCCCACGCCGTGCGTGAGCACGAGCCAGCCGGCCGGCGTCTCGATGGGCGAGCCGCAGTTGCCGATCTGCACGAACTCCCAGGGCTGCGTCGGCCGCAGCACGAGCCGCTTGGCATGCCAGAAGTGGAGCATGTCGGACTCCATCACGTAGATGTTCTCGCCGTCCTGCCGCGAGAGCATCGCGTAGGCGCCGCGGATCCGCCGCGGAAAGAGCGCCAGGCCCTTGTTGGCGATCTCGGGGCCGTTGAGCGTGCTCACCCGGAAGCGGACGAAGTCGTCGGTCTCCACGAACTGCGGCAGGAACACGCTGCCGTCGACGGCGGTGTAGGTGGCGCAGTAGCGGACGGCGCCGTCGTCCTCGACGAAGCGCACGAAGCGGGCGTCCTCGATGCCGTTGGTCTCCGCGGGCGAATACGGAAAGATCACCCGCTCCGAGATGTCGCTCGCGGGATCGCACTCGATCTCGTAGTTCGCGCGGGCCAGGGCCATGATCGCCCCCGACACCGGCTCCCACTCGCGGCGCCTGGCCCGCTGCTGCCGCGACGTCCGCGCCAACGCCGCCTCGAGCTCGCCGAACGTGAAGCCGGCGCCGAGCTCCCCGAACACCGGGTCGACGAAGCCGTCGACCACCCCGAGCTCGGCGAGCTTCCGCAGGAACAGCGGCTTGTCGTAGCGGCTGCTGGCGACCACGCGGGGCGCCGTGACGAATCCCGTGGGCCGGTCGAGGAGGATGCCGCCGCCCGCGTCGACCACGCCCGACCGGAAGCCCACGCTCGAGACGTGGCCCTCGCCGGTGGCCCGCAGGCTCACGACGAAGCGGCGCGCGGCCGACGGCAGGCCCGCCTGGTCGGGATGCCAGACGAGCGACGGGTTGAAGAGCGCGGCGCTCTCGAGCGCGTATTCCTGGGTGAAGTAGGAGCCGATCAGCAGCCGGCGCGACGGCGACAGGGGCCGATCGGTGAGCACATGGTGGCGGACCGCCTCGTAGCGCTCCTGGAAGAACTGCATCAGCCGCTGGTGCCGGCCGTGGAACTCGGCGAGCACCTGGCCGAGCAGCGTCTCGACCGCGTGGTCCGGGAGTTCCATCACGCGGCCGATGATCTTGAGGGCCCGCTGCGGGTGGGTGGGCTCGAAGGGACGGAACAGCACCCGCGCGTTGTTGGGGCGGAGGAACACGCCGGTGCGGGTGATCTGCATCGCTCGTCGCCGCCGCGCCGTCAGGCCCGTGCGGCCCGGCGCCGCGTGGCCGCCTCCGCGTGTCCTCCGGCCGGCCACCGCTCCAGCAGCCGCATCTCCACGAGGGCCGACAGCCAGGCGATCGTCGACTCCGCGCCGCGGTTCTCGTTGACCCGGTCCTCGAGCAGGCCGTCGCGGCAGCCGCCGGTGCCGGGATCGCAGATGGCCAGCCCCAGCACGTTGTGGCCCAGGAACCAGTCGAAGGCGCTCCAGGCATGGTCGAGCCACGCCGTGTCGCCGGTGGCGTGATGGGCCTCGATGCAGGCCGCGACGGCGGCCTCGGCCTCGATCGGTTGCTGGTCGAAGGTCGCCTGCTCGCCGTCGCGGGGCAGGAAGCCGCGACAGCCCACCGGCGCGAACCGGCCCTGGGGCGACCGCTGCAGGTCGCAGAGCCAGGCGAGCATCTCCAGGCCCGCGTCGAGCGCGGCGCGGTCGCCGGTCCAGCGGCCGGCCAGCACGAGCGCCTGGCAGAGCCGCGGGTTCTCGTACGCCACGACGTCCTCGAGCCACCGCCAGCCCGGCCCCGCATGCCGCCGCCGCATGTCCAGCAGGCGGGCCACGAGGTCGCCGCGCACCGCCGCGGCCCGCCGGTCGCCGTGGAGCCGCCGCAGGTATTCGTGGATGGCCACGATCCCCAGCGCCCAGGCCCGCGGGCTGCGGGTCGCCGCCACGGCCTCGAGCGCCGGGGCGAACAGCGGCGCGGCCCAGCGCCGCAGCCCCGACCGCCGGGAGCGGCCGACGCAGGCGCCGATCGCCACCAGCGCCCGGCCCTGGCAGTCGGCCGAACCGCCGGCGTCGAGCCAGCGGCGGTCGAAGGCGAGGAAGTTGCGGAACCTCCCGGACGCGGTGTCGAACGCGTGGCCCAGAAACGCCGCGTAGGTCGCCGCGGCGCGGCCGGCGGCCGGCGCGTCGACGCCCAACGCCTCCATCCGCACCAGGAGCCAGAGGGCCCGGGCCACGTCGTCGGTGCAGTAGCCCTCGGCCCGGTTGGGCACGTCGAAGGTGGCGTGCTGCACGATCCCGGTGTCGTCGGTGAGTCGCCAGAGGTGGTCGAGCACGAGCGGGGGCAGGCCGCGCCGCGGCGGCCGCGGGGCGGCGGCCACGCGCCGCGCCGGCTTCACCGCGGTGGCCTGCCGGGTCCGCCGCAGCGCGGTCGCATAGCGGGCGGCGACGCGGTCCCACACCATGCCGCGGCCGAGCTCCCAGGCGCGTCGCCGCAGGGTGTCTCGGCCCGCGGCGTCGGTGAGCAGGCCGTCGACGGCGGCGGCGATCGCCGCCGGGTCGCGGAACGGCACGAGTCGGCCGCGGCCCCCGGCGAGCAGCTCCCTGGCGTGCCAGTAGGGCGTCGACACGACCGGCTTGCCGCAGCCGAACGCGTAGGCCAGCGTGCCGGAGGTGATCTGCTCCTCGGCGAGATACGGGGTCAGGTAGATGTCGGCGGCGGCGATGAAGCCGAGCAGCTCCGCGAGGTCGACGTAGCGGTCGTGGAACACGACGTGCCGCTCGACTCCCCGGTCGCGGGCCATCCGCACGAGCGTCGCGCGATACGCCTCGCCCTCGGTGCGCACCAGCTGCGGGTGGGTCGCCCCGAGCACCACGTAGACCACCCGCGGATGTCGGGCCGCGATCCCCGGCAGCGCGGCGATCACCTGCTCGATCCCCTTGCTCGGCGAGAGCAGGCCGAACGTGAGGAGCACGTCGGCCCCCGCGAGCCCGAGCCGCTTCTTGTGGGTCGCCGGATCGACGAGCGGCATGTCGGGGATGCCGTGGGGGATCACGTCCACCCGCTCCCGCGGGACCCCGTGCACGCCGCGCAGCAGCTCGCGGCCCCGCTCGGTCATCACGGCGAGCCGGGCCGAGAGGTGGATGACGTCGTCGAGCACGCGCCGCTGCGCGGCCGACGGCCGGGCGAGGACGGTGTGGAGCGTGGTGTGGACCGGCGCGCGGACGTCGCGCAGGAGCGTGAGCACATGGCTGCCGGCCTCGCCGCCGAAGATGCCGTACTCGTGCTGCAGCGAGACGACGTCGACGTTGGCGAGGTCCAGGAAGTCGGCCGCCCGGGCGAAGGCCGCGGGATCGGCCTCGGCGCACTCGAAGACCGCCTCCGGCGGATAGTCGTGCGTGGCGCCCGGCTCGCTCACCGGCACCGCGAGGCACTCGGCGGCCGGCAGGTGGGCGGCCACCGCGGCGCGGAGGTCGCGGGTGAACGTGGCGATCCCGCAGCGGCGCGGCACGTAGCTGCCGACGAAGGCGATCCGCTGAAGGTCGGGGTCGGGCATGCGGCCGCTCCACGAGCGAGGCCTGCCTGCCACGATGCGCATCGGGCTCAGCACCGAAGCGCGGCGATCGGATCGGGCACGATGCCGCTCCGACAGCCGTGGATCGTAGGCTCGCTCCGCCATTCGGCGACGTGGCACGACGCACGCCGCGGAATCGACGCCGGACACTTCGGCCGGATGGCCGGAGGCGCGCACCCCGGTCGCGACCGCTCGGCGCACCGTCACGGTGACGGATGCCCGCCGGCCGAACCGGTCAGCCGAGCCACTCGGGCCGCAGGAGCATCACGAGTCCCAGCCCGAGGATCACGCCGCCGCTGACGAGTTTGAGCCAGCGGCCGCCGGCTTCCTGGAGCCGGCACTGCCGCAGCGTGGCGACGACGCCCGCCACCATCAGCGAGTCGTCGAACATGTAGGCGGTGATGTAGAGGCCGAGGTATCCGTAGCGGACGACGGCGGGAAAGCCCCGGCCGGCGAGCACGTGCGTGTAGAGCGCCGGCAGGCCGGCCGTGCAGAGCAACTCGACGACGTTCACGAGCACCGCGAGCACGATCGCGCCGGCGACCGCCGCGGGCAGGTTCTCGGCGGTCACGATCCGCCGGATGCGGGCGTAGATCCCCGGCTTGGCCGCCGCGGGGATCGACAGCGACGGCCCGCGGCCCATGGCCACGAAGTCCTTCACGTGCACGATCCCGATGCCCACCGCGAGCGTGCCCAGGACGACCTGCACCGGCCGCAGGCAGCCGATCCACTCGAAGGCGGTCAGCCACGCCGCCATGAAGGCGAAGTAGGCCAGGCCGCTGATGGCGATGAACGTGCCGGCCACGGCGAGGATCCGCAGCCGGTCCTGCAGGTTGACGAGGATCGAGAGCAGGAGGAGCAGCACCCACATCGCGCAGGGGTTGAAGCCGTCGACGAGGCCGACGGCGAGCGTGAACAGCGGCATGCCGAGCCGGGCCGCGTCGAGCCGGCCCAGGAGCGGCACGTCGATGGTCTCGTCGGCCGCGGCGTCCGCGGGCGGCGGCGCGGGATCGGTGCCGATCGGCTCCGGGCAGGGGCGGGTGAACGGCGCGAGCAGCTCCTCGATCCGGGCGCCGGTCGTCTCCGGTTTGTCGAAGCCGATCACGAGCCGGTTCGCGAGGTGGAAGGCCGGCAGGCTCGCCGCCGCCATGCGGTGGACGCGGACGAGTTCGCGGATCCGGTCGCGCTGGACGGGATCGACGGCCACGTCGTGCTCCTCGAGCGCGAGCCCGGGATGGCGGGCCGCGAAGCCGGGCAGCCAGCCCTTCGCGATCACGCAGCGGCCGCAGCCCGGACGCGTGAACACCTCCACCCGCAGCGCCGCGGCCAGCCGCCGGGCCACGGTCGCCGCGTCCACGGCCCCGGCGAACGCATGCCCGCAGGCGTGGACCACCGGCAGGTCGCCGGCCGCGAGTCCGTGCCGGGCGGCGAGCGCCTCGACGGCCGCCCGGTCGTCGGCCGACACGTCGGGAAAGCGGCGGACGACGACCAGACCGGGGCGTTCGGCGGCGAACGCCTCGGCGGCCTCGAAGGCCGCGTCGTCGCCCGCCACGCCGGCCCGCGCGAACACCTCCACGACGATGCACCGCCGCCCGGGCTCGGCGGCGCTCGCGGCCAGCGCGGCCGCCAGGACCGCGGCCACCGTCCGCCCCGTCGTGACTCGACAACGCAGCGCCGCGATCATGCGCGATGCTACGGAGCACGCTCCCGGCGGGACAAACCTGCGTCACGGGACGCGAGCGAACCTCGCGATACAGTTCCGTCCCCTCGCGCCTCGGGGCTGCCCAGTGTCCGCGGAGGCCGGGACGAAGGCGGTCGGAACCGAGGACGCGCAGGCAAGCCCCGGGGGGAAGCCCGGGGACTCCGCGTCGCGGCGGAGACCGTCGGCCATGCCCCATGACGTCGCGGCGTTTTCGGCATCTGCGCTCGAACCGCATGGGGACCGGGAGCCGGAGCCACCCGGAGTCCCCCAGCTGCCGCCGGGGGCTTGAACAAGCCCGGCGCGCAAACATCAATACGCGGCAGCGAGGGGACTCCGGGTGTGCACGCCACCCCGCCCGCCACCCGAAACGACGTCCAACGCCCCCGACTCAGCGTGTCGCCACGATCCGCCCGATCGTCGCGTCGGCGAGCCGGCCGAGGGCCGCGACCGCCAGTTCGAGGTGCTCCACGCGGGTGTCCTCGATCTTGTTGTGGCTGATGCCGTGGAGGCTCTGCACGAAGAGCATCACCGTGGGCACGCCGGCCCGGGCCACCTCGGCCGCGTCGTGGAGAGGCCCGGAGGGAAGCCGGTGCGAGCTGCCGCAGGTCTCGCGGATCGCGGCGTCGCACAGGTCGATGAGCGCGGCATCGAACGGCTGCGGCGCGATCCGCCACAGCCGCTCCCAGGAGACGGCCACGTTCCCCTCGGCGGCGAAGCGGTCGGCGGCGGCGCGGGCGTCGGCCAGCATGGCCGCGAGGGCCGCCGCGTCGAGGTGCCGCTGGTCGAGCGTGATCCGGCACTCTTCCACCACGCTCGTCACGATGCCCGGCTTCGTGGTGCAGGATCCGATCGTGCACACGCCGCCGTGGCGGGCGGCGATGGCGTAGATCTCGGTCCCCATCTTCGCCGCCGCGGCGAAGGCGTCGCGGCGGCGGTTCATGGGGGTGGAACCGGAGTGGGCGGCCTGGCCGTGGAAGGTGAGCGCATGCCGCTCCACGCCGCAGGTGCCGAGCACGGCGCCCAGCGGCAGGTCGAGGTCGAGGAGCACCGGGCCCTGCTCGATGTGGAGCTCGAGGTAGGCGGCGGCGGTCTTGAGTTCGGCGCCCGAGTCCTTCACGCGGTCGAAGTCGATGCCCACGGACGCGAGCGCGTCGGGCAGCCGCACGCCCGCTTGGTCGACGAGGCCGCGGGCCTCGTCCATGTCGAGGCTGCCGGAGCAGGCGCTCGAGCCGAACAGGCTCTTGCCGAACCGCGCCCCCTCCTCGTCGGCCCAGTCGACCACGCGGATGGTCACCGGGGGGCGAACGGAGCGGGCATGCATGCCGCGCAGCACCTCGACGCCGGCCAGCGTGTTCAGGCAGCCGTCAAGCCAGCCGCCGTTGGGCACCGAGTCGATGTGGCCGCCGATGAGCAGCGCCTCGGGCCGCTCGCCCGGCAGGGTGACCCACAGGTTGCCCGCGGCGTCGTCGTGGATCTCGACCGGCAGGCCCGCGAAGCGGCTCCGCAGCCAGCCGCGGGCCCGCTGCCACGTGGGCGTGAAGGCCACCCGCTGCGCTCCGTGCTCGTCGCCCGTCAGCGACCTGAGCTCCTCGAGGTCGCGGACGGTCCGCCGGGGGTCGAGCGCCGTGTGCATGAGGGACCATCGTGGTCCGGCGCGGGCCGACGGGCAAGACGCCCGGGCATGTTCGCCGCCCGCGGCCGTATCCCGCCGGGCGAACGTGACGTATCCTGTGGGCTTTCCCGCAGGGCACCGTCGGGGGAGCCAGCATGCCGATCCAGCCGCTCATCGATGCCGCGACCGCCGCGGCCGCGATGGCCGACATCAAGCCGCCGCTCTCGCCCCAGGAGGCCCGCGTCGAGGCGGCCCGCTGCCTCTACTGCTTCGACGCCCCCTGCATCATGGCCTGCCCGACGGGCATCGACATCCCGGCCTTCATCAAGAAGATCGCCACCGACAACCTCACGGGCGCCGCCCGCACGATCCTCGAGGCCAACGTGCTCGGGGCCAGCTGCGCCCGGGTCTGTCCCACGCAGGTGCTCTGCGAGGGCGCCTGCGTGATGCTCGACCTCGAGAAGGATCCGATCCAGATCGGCCGGCTGCAGCGGCACGCCACCGACCACGTGGCGGCCCGCGG
>JBJTIV010000009.1:0-3890 GCA_046095145.1 Planctomycetaceae bacterium | reverse complement strand
GTCGTCGAAGGACGTCGCCGCCGGCTGGCAGCGGTCCCGATGCCACGGCCACCCCGCCTCGACGGCCGTCGCCCACACCGCGACGGCGATCACACCCGCCGCGACAAACACGCATGCGAAACACAAGCCTGCTGTATCGGTCGCGGCCCCCCTCCGCGGCCCCGGAGCGCCGACGGCGCCCGCACGATCGCGCGCAGATTGCCACGGTGGCGATTCGGCCGCGGGGTATCCGCCTTGGCCCGGGCCGTTTGCCCGTCACAGTGGGGAAACCGCGACATCGGGGCAGTCGAGGCCGTGGGCACATGGTGTCGCTCCGCCAGGGGCTGCCCGACCCACCGGCGCGCAAGTCAACCCACACGCACGGGCGGCGACGCGAGCGTCCGCTGGAAAAGCCGGAGGTAGTCGCGGGCGCTCGAGTCCCACGACCAGTCCTGCCGCAGCGCCCGCCGCACGAGCGATCGCCAGAGGTCCGCGTCGGCATGCGCCTCGAGCGCCCGCTCGAGGGCGCGCTCGAGCGCGGTCGCCTCGCAGACGTCGAATCGAAAACCCGTGGCCGTGCCATCGGCGAGCGTGTCGGGCGTGGCATCCACGACCGTGTCGACGAGGCCGCCGGTCGAGCGCACCACGGGGATCGCGCCGTAGCGGAAGGCGTAGAGCTGGGTGAGGCCGCAGGGCTCGAAGCGGCTCGGCACGAGCGTGATGTCGGCGGCGGCCTGCACGAGGTGGGCCAGTCCCTCGTCGAAGCCGATCACGAGGTCGATCGTGCCCGGAAAGGTGGCGGCCACGCGGCGGAGTGCCTCCTCGAGGTCGCGGT
Source organism: Planctomycetaceae bacterium (assembly GCA_046095145.1). GTDB lineage: Bacteria > Planctomycetota > Planctomycetia > Pirellulales > UBA1268 > QWPN01. Next base: position 3,076 of record JBJTIV010000009.1, on the reverse strand, counting down.
CACCGCTGCCGAGCACGACGAAGTGGGCCCGGCCCGTGCCGCCGAGGCGTCCCATCACCTCCACGAGCAGATCCACGCCCTTCTGCGTCACCAGCCGCCCCACGAAGGCCACCAGCGGCCGCGCGTCGGGTGCGGCACGACCCAGCCGGGCCGCGAGCGCCACCCTGGCGGCGTACTTGCCGAGGTCCACGTCGTGCGCCGAGTAGGGCCGCGGCAGATGCGGATCGGCGGCGGGATCCCAGGCGGCCGTGTCGATGCCGTTGACGATGCCCGTCAGCGCGGCGGCCCGCGTAGCCAGCACTCCCTCGAGGCCGCAGCCGCCCGGGGCGCCCTGGATCTCCCGCGCATAGGTCGGGCTCACCGTGCTCACCGCATCGGCGAACACGAGGCCGGCCTTGAGAAAGTTGAGCTGGCCGTGGAACTCCATCTCCTGCCAGTTGAAGTGCCGCCACTCGAACCCGGTCAGCAACATGTCCCAGTGCCAGAACAGGCCCTGGTAGGCCATGTTGTGCACCGTCATCACGGTCCGCGCCCGGGCGACGGCCTCGCGCCGGGCGTAGAGGAGCTTGTGGTAGGCGGGCACGAGGCCGGTCTGCCAGTCGTGGCAGTGGATGAGATCGACCGGCTGGCCCAGCCGGCAGGCGAGTTCGAGCGCGGCCCGCGAGAAGAAGATGAACCGCTCGGCGTTGTCGGGATAGTCGCCGACGCCGCCGTAGAGGGCGGGCCGGTCGAACAACTGGTCGTTCGCGACGAGGTAGACCTCGGCCTTCGCGTCCGGCAGGCGGCAGCGCAGGATCCGCGCCGGCACCAGCCGCGTGCCGATCGGCACGTCGAAGGCGATGTCGGTCGGCTCGAGCGGCAGGCCCTGGGCGAGCGCCTCGCGGTGGGCCGGGACGACGAGCGTGGTCTCGCAGCCCAGCCGCGCGAGCGCCTCGGGGAGCGCGCCTGCCACATCGGCCAGGCCACCCGTCTTGGCGAACGGCACGGCCTCGCTGGCGACCTCGAGCACCCGCATCCGCAAGCCTTTCGCGGCGGTGCGATCCCGCGGGTCGGCCGGCCCGCGGGTGCTCCACCGCTGCTAGTATAGGTCGCACTTTCCACGCTTCCGGCAGCGCCCATGAGCCCCCTCGTCAATCCCGCCGCACTGTTTCACTTGCGGCTGCCGTGCCTGCGGCGCGACCGGCTCTGGCCGCCCGCGACCTGGGGGCTCGACGACGCCTGCCGCCTGCCGTCGTTCGCGGCGGTGGCGGGCGTGCCCGACGTGCTGGACCTGGCGGTGGCCTGGAACGACGACGGGCTCGCCGTCCGCGCCCTGGCGCGGGGCGTGGGCGCCGCGCGCTGGTGCCAGCCGACCCGGCCCGAGGACAGTGACGGCCTGCACCTCTGGGTCGCCACCCGGCCCACCGGCGACAGCCACCGCGCCGGCCGGTTCTGCCGCCGGCTCGCCCTGTTGCCCACGGGCGGCGGCAGGCTCGCGGACAAGCCCGTGGCCGTCGCCGCCGCGATCCCGCGCACGAGCGAGCCCCCAGCGCCCCTGGCGGCCGACACGCTCCCGATCGCGGCGCGGCTCGGTGCCGATGGCTGGGAGATCGACGCCTGCATCACCGCGGCGGCGCTGCCCGGCTGGGACCCGCGCGAGATCCCGCGGCTCGGCTTCTTCGCGGCGCTCGTCGACCGGCGGCTGGGCCGCGTGCCCTGCTTCGCGCCGCCGGAGTATCCGTGGGACGGCGACCCGACCACCTGGATCGAGCTCGACCTGACGGCCTGAAACCCCGGCCATCGCGGCCGTGGCCGCCGTCGCGCGGATCCCGCCCCTGCCCGGCTTGCCGCTCCGGGCCGATCGAACTTGCGGCCGCAGGAGCCCGTGGCGTATTCCCCCGTTCGTGCACGGGCGTCACTCCCCGTGCGATCGCGCCGGGCCTCCCGCATGCCACCGCCCTCGCTGCTCGCCACGATCCTGCGTTGGACGCGAAGCGCCGCGACCGCGCGCGCCGCTGGATCAGCCGATGCAGCCGCCGCCGGCGCGGGACCGATCGCGCTCCATTACTTCGACTCGCGCCGGCATCCCAACTTCGGCGACCGGCTCAACGTCGACCTCCTCCGCGCGCTGACCGGCCGAGCGGTCCGCGCCGCGACCGCGGACGACGCCACGCACGTGTGCATCGGCAGCCTGCTCGAAGCCTTTTTATGTCGTGCCACCGAGCCGCCGCGCGGCGACGTCCCGCTGGCCGTGTGGGGCTCGGGCTTCATCGGGCCGCCGGGGCTGCGCGATGGCCGCATCGAGCAGCCGGCCAGGCCGCTCGTCGTGCACGCCGTCCGCGGCCGCCTCACGCTCGAGCGGCTGCGGGCCATGGGCGTGGACGTGTCGCGGGCCGCCCTCGGCGATCCCGGCCTGCTGGCCCGGCTGCTCGTGCCTGCGGAGCGGGCCCGGCCCCGGTATCGCCTCGGGCTCGTGGCCCACTACGTGGACGAGCGCGACCCCGTGTTCGCCCGCATCCGCGCACGAGTGCCGTCGACGCGGCTCATCCGGGTGGCTACGGCACCCGCGCAGTTCCTCGCGGACCTGCGAGAGTGCGAGGTGGTGCTCTCGAGCGCCATGCACGGCCTCATCGCCGCCGACGCGCTGGGCATCCCCAACGCCCGCATCCGCGTGGCCGACCGGATCACGGGCGGCGACTACAAGTTCCACGACTACTACTCGGTCTTCAACGTCGACCCGCAGCCACTCACGCGCGACGAGCTCTGGAACCTCACGACGCCCGACCTCGCGCGGATCGAAGCCGCCTACGCGATCACACCGGCCGCGGTGAATCGCGTCGTCGACACGCTCCTCACCACCTGCCCCTTCACGCTCCGAGCCGGAACGCAAGCGAACCGCGTCGCCGCTTGATGCGTCAGCCCGCTCGATGTGTCCCGGGAGGGGCTGCCCGTGCCCGCGAGCCGGCGGAGGCGTCAAGCGGAGCCAGGATGGCGAAGCGCAGATGCCTCCGAGTGAGCGAAGGGCATGATGCCCGTAGCGAACGACCGGCGAGGGGGCACGGGCAGCCCCGACCCACGCGCACGTGAAAGCATCCGC
>JBJTIV010000008.1:0-19599 GCA_046095145.1 Planctomycetaceae bacterium | reverse complement strand
ATCCGTGTAAGGCGATGCATTTGACTCGACTGCGAACGCGACCGTCGCGAGGGCCATGATCGCGAGAGCGACCGTGGCGATGAAAGAGTGTCGACGCATGGACGTAAATCTCCAGTTGCAGAAAAGCGGTTTCCGTTCCCGGTGGAGGAGAGGTACGAGATCTCCTGCCCCGTCGACCAAGACATGCAAAGGGCGTGCCAGGACTCCGCCGATTCGTACGGCATGGTTTTTCCGTGCCATTGACCCATTTCTTCTGCTGACACAACAGCGAGAGCACCACGATTTCACTGATATTGCGAAATAAGATTCGCAATGAATGCGAATCGATTCGTAGTTTTTGTGAAATTGCTCACTGTCCAAGTGATTTTTGGCGATTTCAGGCCAACACGATGCCCTCGCCTGACATTGACGGTGCCCGCGGGACGTGATCGCCATAATGCTTCCGGTGTCGTTCGGTCGCAGCAACCCGTCTCGCGGTCGACGCGAGACGTCTCCTTTGGGAAGGCGTTTGGCCATGGCCTCCCGGCGTCATCGACCCCGTCATGGTTTCACCCTCGTCGAGCTGTTGGTCGTGATCGCGATCATCGCGGTCCTGATCGGGCTCCTGCTGCCGGCCGTCCAGTCGGCCCGCGAGGCGGCCCGGCGGATGGGCTGCGCCAACAATCTCAAGCAGGTGGGCCTCGGGATCGCCACCTTCGAGTCGGCCCAGAGGGTGTTGCCCAAGGGCCGGGCGTCGCGGACGCCCGGCGGCGTGGCCGAGGGCAACCCGCCGCGGTTCCCGGAGGCCTATTCGTGGGCCTTCCGGCTCCTGCCGCAGGTGGAGGAGGCGGCGATCTTCAACGCCTACGTGCCCACGCAGCCGGTCTTCGCCGCGGCCAACTCCCGGGCCATGCGCACGCCCGTCGCCACCTACTTCTGCCCCAGCCGCCGCGGGCCCGCCGCCGACCGCGACTTCGACTCCAACGGCCAGCCGCCCCCGGCCGACGCCCGCGGCGTGGCCGCCGGGGGCGACTACGCGGCCAACGCCGGGGCGTTCTACACCTACTCGTCGACGAACGACCTCGACCCCTCCTCGAAGGCCGACGACATCCGCTACGCCGGCCCGATCCACACCTTCTCCAAGGTCAGGGCGGCGCAGGTTCTCGACGGCTTGAGCAAGACCTTCGCCATCGGCGAGCGGCACCTTCCGCCGGTCGATCCCTTGTGGCCGACCAACCACGTGCACTTCCGCCAGGGCGACACCGCCTTCTTCGCCTCCGACACGCCGCACACCCAGTTCCGCGATCCGCAGGGCGGTCTCGCCACCGGGGCCAACGATCCCAGCATTCGCAAGTTCGGCGGGCCCCATCCGGGGGCGACGATGTTCGTGTTTCTCGACGGCCACGTGGAGCCGATCGAGAACACGATCGACCCCACGGTGCTGCGCTGGTATTGCCTGATCGCCGACGGCAACGACCCGACCGACCCGCCCGACGTCGGTGACGGCACCTGACGGGAGCGGTATCGCCCAACGACCCGGAGTCCCGTCGAGGAGGCGGAAAAATCTGGAGCGGTATCGCCCAACGACCCGGAGTCCCGTCGCGTCCGCTCCGGGCGTGGGTATTGGATAACGGATATCCGGGGTGAACTTTCTTCCATGCAAGCCCCGGGGCGGAAGCCCGGGGACACCGCGGCGCGGCGGAGACCGTCTGCCATGCCCATCGATGTCGCGGCGTGTTCGGCATCTGCGCTCGGTCCGCATGGGGGCCGGGAGCCGGGGCCACCCGGAGTTCCCCAGCTGCCGCCGGGGGCTTCTGCAAGCACGGCGCGTACCATCGAAACTCGCGCACCGGGAAAAGGTCTGGCTACCCACCCCCCATCGCCCTTCGGGCGATGGATGATTGGCTGAGGGCTTCAGCGCGCGGGCTCGACCGCGGCGGCGCGCTCGGAGGCCGCCCACCAGCGGTCGATGGCCCGCAGGTGGAAGAGGTGCGCCGGCCCCGACGCGCCTTCGAAACCCAGCACCTCGAAGCCGCCGCGGACGGCCCGCGACACCTGCGGAAACTCCTCGCCGGTGAGCACCCCGACTGTCTCCCGCTCGAGGCCGACGTGGGCGAGCAGGTCGTCGGCCGTCTCGGTGGTGCTCGCATAGGGCGTGGGCTGCGCCGAGTGCGTGACCACGAACACCTTCCGTCCCGCGGCGGCTTCCGTCGCGAAGCGGCGGGAGCCCGCCAAGTCGCGCGGATCCACGCGGCGCGCGGCCCCGGCCGCCTGCGTCTCGTCGAGCCCGGCATAGATCGAGTCGGCGGCCACGATCGCATCGACGCGGTCGAGCGCCGCAGGATCGCGGAGGATTTCCCGCACGGCGCCGTAGCCGGCGCTGAAGCAGGAGAGCGTGACGCGCCGCCAGGGCGGGGGTGCTGCGCCGGCGGACTCCCCGAGCGGCCGCGTGGGTGCGGCGAGCAATCGCGCGAACAGGGCCGGATCGTCGCGGAAGGGCGTCGCGTAGGCCGCCGAGAGGCCCGGCTGGTTGACGACCACCACGGTGGCCTCGTGGCCGCCGCGCTCCATGGCCCGGCGGATCGAGTCGACCGCTCCGTGGAAGTGGATGAGCAGGTCGCCGGGCGAGCCGGCCTCGCGAGCCGCGGCCGGCCGCAGCACGACCAGGGAGCCCTTGCCCACGGCCACCGGCAGCGACACGTCGATCGTGGCCTCGCCGCGTGACTCTTGCGTCGCGACGCAGGCCGCCACACACGCCACGAGCATCCGCAGGCCAGTGCCGGTCATGGGTGTGTCCTCGTCGCGATTTCCCGCGAACCGTTGGAGTGCCGGTTTAGACGGCGCGACTCGGGCGCCTCCGCCGCGAGCGGCGGGTGAGCCATGACGAGATGTAGCCCTTGTACCTGCGGCGCACGCGGGCCGGCATGCGGGAGTAGGAGCCGATCACCTTCCGGCACTCCGTGGCGCCGCAGCGGCACTTCATCCGCCACCACCAGCTCCGCTCCGTCATCTCGTAGTCCCAGGTGATTTCCTCGCCGGCGGCGATCGGCCGCATGGCCACCACCCGGAACAGCCGCTTGATGCCGCAGTTGGGCGCGCAGGAGTGGTTGATGAAGCGGGCCAGCCCGGCGGAATCCCGCCACTTCGCCGTGTCGAACTGGATCGTGTGCTGGAGGAGGTCGTCCGTCCAGTCGGCGAACGACCCGTCGTAGATCGCCCCGTCGAACTCGGCGATCACCTCGCCCGCGCGGATGGCGGCCACCGCGAACACGCCCCGCCCCCTGGTCCTCGTCCGCCGCACCCTCACCTTCGGATGATCCATGCCCTGCGTCCGGCCTCCATGGTCGGGTCGGCTCGCGCTCGTTCGCTCGGCGACGTGGCCGCGGAGCATCCTACCCGCCCGACGCTCCGCGAGCCGGGGCGTGGAGCCGGACCGGCGGCGGCGGAACGGGCGATGGTACGCCGTCCAAAACGCTGGTATCGTAGGGCTCCGACTTCGAGTCCCTTCCCTGTCCGGTGACCAGCGATGTCCAGTGTGAAGCACGTGGTGGCGGCGATCCTCGTCGGTTGCGGGTGCGCTGCGGCGCCGGCCGCCGACCCGGCGGTCGGGAGCGATGCGGCCGACGTGGCCGCGATCCGCGCCGCCGCGACGGCGTATCGCGGCGCGCTTGCGAAGGGCGACGCGGCGGCGATTCGCGGCGCGTGGGCCGACGGCGGCGACGTCGTCGACGGCTGGGGCAACCTGCTCTCGGCCGCGGACGTGGCGGAGGCGGGAGGCGGTCCGGCGGGCGCCCCGCGGCCCGAGATCCGCGCGGGCGAGACCCGGGTGCGGCTGGTCACGCCCGACGTGGCGATCGAGGACGGCTTCGTCGACGTCGTCATTCCAGGCACCACGACGCCCCTCGAGGGCTGGTTCTCCGCCATCTGGGTGAAGCAGGGAGCCGCGTGGAAATTGGCCGGCATCCGCGAGGCGGAGCGGCCGCCGATTCCCGGCCCCGACACACTCGGCGATCTCGACTGGATGGTCGGTGAATGGACGCTCGTGCCCGACGAGGGCGTGGCGAAGGACGCAACGCCCGCGATGGAGATGTCGGTCCGCTGGGACGCGGGGCGCCGATTCCTCGTGCGCGACGTGCGGCTCCAGTCACCGGCCGCCGCCGAGAAGGCGACCGTCGAGCTGCAGCAGCGGATCGGCTGGGATCCGATCGTGGGTCGGATCCGCTCCTGGAGCTTCGCGAGCGACGGCACCCGCAGCGAGGCCACGTGGTTCCGGGACGGCGGCTCCTGGGTCTCCAGGACGACGACCACGCCTCCCGACGGGATCCAGTCGACCACGCTCCACGTCTACACGTACGACGGCAAGGATCGCTGCCAGTGGCGGACCGTGCAGGAGCCGTTCGAGGCGGACGTTCGCGGGGCGCCCGTGCGTGCCACGTGGGTCCGCAAGCCGAAAGGTGGTGCGAAGTGAGATCCGTGGCATCGGCATCCGGTCCGGCCGCCTCCGCGCGGCCGCAGCGGCACGGCAGGCGGGCGGGCGTGGCCGTCGTGTGGCTCGCGTGCTGTCTCGGCCTGGCGAATCACCTGGGCACGGCCCGGGCCGCCACGGCCCCGGAATGCTTCGGCGACCTCGCGCGGAAGGCCGAGATCATGTTCAGCCCGCGGTGGCAGCAGGCGATCGCAGAGTTCGGCGGGTGGCTCGGCACGCAGACGGTCTATCCGCCCGCCGAGGTCCGCCGCATCAAGAACCAGTTCAACGACCGCGTCGCGGCCATGTCGTCGTACGACCTCGAGTATCTCCTCGACTCGCTCTCGGCGAAGCTCGACCTGCTCGGCACGCCCGAGGCGCAGGACGCGAAGACCTGGCTCGGTGAATACCTGTTCGCCATGTCCGACGCCCGGCGGGCCGCCGAACTGCGAAAGCTTCCCAATCTCCTCGACCTGAACGCCGCGCAGCTCTGGCAGGAGATCCAGCGGATCGACCGGCTGCGGGCGACCATGCAGCAGCGGCAGCAGGGCGTCGAGGCGCGGCAGGAGGCGCTCGTGGAACGTGCCACGGCGAAGCGGCAGGCGACCGCGGCCGCCTGCGACGCCGCCCGGGCCCGCTCGGCACCAGCGCATTCACCGTATCGCCAGGGCGGAGGCTCGCCGCCCTTCGCGGACGTGCAACGGCAGGGCCCGATGATCGGCGTCGGCATGCTGCCGTTCATATTTTTCTGACGACCCGGCCGCACCGAGTTGCGGCGGCTTCGGCGCACGCCGGCTAGACTCGGTGGAGGTCCGCCACGCGTGCGGACCCGTTCTTTCCGCCGCCCGACCGTCGCTCGATGCGTTCACGTGCCGCCCGCCCCCGTCTCGGTCCCGCGATCGCCTGCGTGGCGATCCTCGCCCTGGCCGCCGGCAGGACGGCGTCGGCCGCCGCCGTTCGCTTCACGACGAACCTCGGCACGTTCGACGTCAATCTCTCGTCCTCGGGCAGCCTCGCGACGACGGTGGATAATTTCCTGGCCTACGTCACCTCGACGGCCTACGCCGGCTCGATCATCCACCGCAGCACGACCTATAATCCCCTGGACATCCAAATCGTGCAGGGCGGGGGATACGTGCTCCAGGGCAACACGCTCGACACGATCCCGACCGCGGCCCCGATTCCCCTGCAGGCGGGGGTGGCCAACACCCGCGGCACGATAGCCATGGCGCGGACGGCGGAGCCGAACAGCGCCACGAGCGGCTGGTACTTCAACGTGAAGGACAATCCGGGCCTCGACTTCGACTACGCCGTGTTCGGCAACGTGATCGACACGGCCGACAATCCCGGGCTTGCGGTCATCGACGCCATCGGCGCGGTGCCCGTCTACAACGCCTCCTTGAACCTGGGGCCGGCTTTCTCCCAACTGCCCCTGCTCGAGCCGTACTTGGCGGTACAATACCTGGTGCTGGTGCAGAACGTGGTGGCACTGCCGCCGCCTGCCAGCATCGTGCTCGGCGTCACCTCCGGCACGACGGTCACGCAGTTGCAGACCGGATACCCGGTGCTCTCCGGCACGGTGCCGGTGGTGAAGACCGGGGGGGGCACGCTCGTCGGCGGGGGCGCCAACACGGCGACCGGTTCCTTCCGGATCCAGGCCGGCACGCTCGTCGCGCCGGCCGCCGCGGCGGTGGCGAGCTTCGGCTCCCTGGACGTGGCGGCGGGCGCGACCCTCGACGTCGCCGGGATCACCGGCGGCTACACGGTGCCGGGCGGCCAGACGATCGGCGGCGGCGGCACGGTGCTCGGCTCGATGTCCTTCGGCGCCGGCGCCACGCTCGCGCCGGGGGACGCCGGCGGCCCGGTCGCGACCGCGGGCTTCATGGCACCCATCCGCGATCCCGGCACCCTGACCACGATCGCAGTCCCCGAGCCCGCGACGCTCACGCTCGTCGGGATCGGGCTCGGCATGCTCGCGATCGTGGCAACGCGGCACGCGCGTGCGCCGGGTCGCGGGTCACGGCCACGGGTCACGAGCGCGCGTCACGTGCGGGACGCCTGCGCCGGACCACCATCGTCAGCATGCCGACCGCGGCCATGATCGGCAGCGCCGGGCCCAGCCGGCTGGCGAACGTGCGGCCTTCGAGCAGGGGCACGTCCGCCGCGAGCAGGTCGCAGGCGTGCAGGGGCAGGTCGGCCTCGACGGTGCCCACCGGGGAAATCACGCACGTCTCGCCCGTCGCCGCGCACCGCACGAGCGCCCGGCGGCACTCCACCGCCCGCAGCTGGGCGAGCGCCCGGTGCTGACGGAGCGTCAGGGGAGCCGTGAAGGCCGATCCGTTGATGAGTGACACGAGCACGTTCGCCGACGACGCCACCAGCGACCGGGCGGCGCCGGGGATCATGTCCTCGTAGCAGAGCATCACGCCGAGGCGGGCACGGTCGCCACAGGCGAGCACGTTCGCCTCCGTACCCTCCGTCATCTCCTCCTGCATCGGGAAGTAGAGCTTGAGATCGGGATACACCTCGGACCCCGGCACGAACTCGCCGAAGGGCATGAGGTGCCGCTTGTGGTAGCGGCCCAGAATGGTGTGGGCCGCGTCGACCAGGATCGCCGACTGATGGAGGGCCCGCGGCTGCTCCGGATGGCCCTCGTAGATCTTGCCGCCGAACAGCAGCGGGCAGACGGGTTCGTCGAGCGGCCGCATGCCCCGGTGAGGCTCGCGCGACGAGGCCACGACCCGCTCGGGATCGGCCAGCGACTCCAGTCCCGCCTCGTAACTGCCCCCGCTGCACTCCGGCCAGCACACGAGGTCCGGCAGGCGGCGCGGATCCGCGCAGGCCAGCCGCGTCAGCCGCCGCAGCTCGTCGACGCCCCCCTCGTCCTCCGGGTTCGCCTGCGCCAGCGCCACCCGCAGCCGCGGCGCGTCCGCCGTGATCCGGCTCCACGCCGCGATCGTCGCCAGTCCGTAGAGGACGTTGGCGCCGCAGACGGCCAGCGCGAGCAGCGCGGGCCGCGAACGGACGATTCGTCGCGCGTCCGCCGGATGCGTCGCCAGCGTGAGGAGCCAGGCCAGCACCCCGGCGTGCGCGAACAGGACGAGCGTGGAGGTCTCCGCCCCGAGGAGGTCGACCGACTGCACGAGCGGCGGCCAGGCGATCTGGGCATAGCCCAGCTTCCAGGGAAAGACGGCGGGCATGAAGGCCTCGGTGGCGACGGCGGCGAGGCCGGCCGGCCACCAGGCCGCCAGGGGATCGCGCGTGACCCGGGCGGCGAACCACAGCGGCAGCGCGAGCCGGACGGCGTCCCACAGCACGATGGGAACGGCGAACAGGAATCCCACGAGCTCGTCGGCGTTCATCGCGTAGGCCAGCACCTTCGGCGTCCAGTGAAACGCGATCGCCAGCCCGAGGATCGCCGCCAAGAGCGTGCAGGCCTCGCCCCACCACCCGCGGATCGAGCGCACGACGAGGAGGGCCGCGGCCAGCCCCAGCCACTCGCACCACACGAGCCGCTGGTCCAGCCAGGGAGCCGCGACGAAGACCGCGATCGCCGCGGCGAGCGCCGGTGCGGACCACCAGCCGGCCCGGCGGCCTGCCGGGCTGACGCGCCCGCCGGCCGACCGGCGTTCAGCGGCTCGAGGTGTCATGCGAGATTCCCCGCCGAATGGGCGTCTTCCAAACGACACGGGCCGGACGGAACGCCCGGGGTGCAGCCACCCCGTCCATCCCGCCCGACCCGTCGCTGCCTCGACCGCGACTGCCGCCGCGGCCCGACACCGGAACTCACTGTGCCGACTACTAGAGGGGGCTCGAGCCCGACGTGATCGTCTTGGTCACGGTCTTGCCCCGCCCAACCGAGTAGTCCGTGCCTCCGGTCGGGAACTCGGGCAACTCGGCGGACGGGTTCGTCGGCACCAGGGCCGGATCCGTCCACGTGATGACGCCGGGGCCGGCCGGCACCGGATACGCCACCGTCCGGCCGGGGTTGACGAGCACCGCCCCCAGCTTCCTGGCCCAGCCCACGGTGCCGGGCGTGCCGAACTTGGTGCTGCCGTTCAGCGAATCCGGCAGCACGAGCACGTAGTACGGACTCGTGGTCTGGTTCTTGACCCTCACGGTGGCGTTCTTCTTGACGCCCACCGCACCGCTCGTCCCGCCGGCCTCGGCCGGCGCGGCGACGAGGAATCCCAGCGCCAACGTGGCCAGAGCCACGAGTGAATGCCGTCGAATCATGGATCGTAATCCTTTCGTAACGAACATCTCGAACAACGTCCCGCCGGGAGCCCGAAGCCACCCGGACGGGTATTCAGCCCTCCGTTGCACGGACCACCGCGACGCGCGGAAGGCCGTCACCGGCGGTGTTCGGCTCATGGCCGGCTGGATGCCGAGGCCACCGCCTCGCCCCCGTTGCGCGTGCACATCGCCGATAACACCGCCGGATCCGTCGAATCGCCGAAGAAGACCGTGTGCCCGTCGGCGAAGCCCACGTGGGCGCCGCCGGGATGATTGCTGCGGATGTCGCTGCCGCGGGAGTTCACGAAGCCCGCGGCCTGGACGAAGCAGTTGACCCAGGCCCAGCGGCCCGACGTGTTGCGGTCGTCCTCCGCCTCCTCGGCGTTGCAGCGATCGACCGCCTCTCCCACGAGCAGGGTGTTGGCGAGCCCGTCGGTGACGGTGCTGGAGCGAACTGGTTCGACGTCGCCCTTGACGGACACGAGCATGCCGTTGGAGAGGCCTTCCTCGCCGCGGAACTCCACGCCCGGCATCATGATCCACGACCCCGAGACGCCGCCGTAGTCGGCCTTGCCCACGGACGAGACGATGCCGCTGGGGCAGACGTAGATCTCGATCGAGGTGTCGGCTGCGGCGTCGTTGCCGCCCGGCGCGTCCCACCGCTTGCGAAGATCGATGCGGCGGGCGAGGCTCTCCTCACCGACGTAGGGGAGGATGAAGGTGGACCAGGCGTGCTGCGTTCCGTCCGGCAGGGTCGGGCCCGCCGGCCGGAGATCGCAGCCGGGAGGAAACACCCGGCGCGACGACTCGTAGGCCAGCGTCCCGATGACGCCCTGGCGGAGATGGTTGCCGCAGGCGGCCCGCCGGGAAGCCTCGCGTGCCCGTTGCACGGCCGGCAGAACCATGGCGGTGAGGGCTCCGATCACACCGATCACGACCAGCAACTCGACGAGGCTGAAACCACGTGGAGCGGCCGCATCGTTCGCAGCGCGGTCGGATACGTTCGTCGCGGTCATGTGCCGTCCAAGCCGCACAATGTGCCAGAAAAACCCCCGGAAGCATGGGCGACGCACTGCCCGATGTCAATCCAGGCAGGCTGGGGGGTATATATGGCCGCCCCGGGCCGTGGGGGCGACTCCTGCCCGAACCGCTGCGGCTCGGCGTCAGGCGGATTGCCGGACGACTGTCGGAGGGCGACGCGACGCCGGAACGGCAGGAACGTGCGGAGGAGCGCTGCGATCCACGAGGCCATGGATGCAGTCCACCGGTCGCACGCCCTCCTCGAAATACCGCCGATTGAAGGTGCCCGTGCCCTTGCGGGCGAAACTCGGCGCCCGAGGGTGCCAGAGATGCACCGGCCGCGAGCGCCAGAGGATGGACCGTATCCGCAGGCCGGCCCGCTCCAGGCGATCCTGGAGGTCGCAGTCCTCGTAGCCCCAGCCGACGAAGCGTTCGTCGAAGCCGTTGATCCGCTCGAAATCATGCCGCCAGAGGGCGATGTTGTTGGCGGAGAGACGCGGCCGCATGCGAACCCGACCGATCTCGTACGCCTTCGCCCGCACGGCCTTGAGGAATATCCTGCGCCGCTCGCCGACCGACGCCCACCGCTCGAAACGCCCCTGTCGCACCGCCTCGAGGTCGATGCGTGCCGTCGCGGCTTCATCGAGCCGCACGCAGTCGCTGCCGATCACGACGCCGGGCCGCCGCGCCTGCAGGTGGACCCGCACGTGGTCGGGCGGCAGCAGGCAGTCGCCATCCGTGAACAGCAGGTACGGTGCCGTGCTCGCCGCCACCCCCCGGTTCCGGCATCGGGCGACCCGGAAGCCATCGTGGTGATGGGTGGTATACGACAGCGGATACCGCACTCGCCCCGCGAGATCGGCGACGAGCTGCGGCGTGCAGTCCCGCGATCCATCGTCGGCGACGACGACTTCGAAACGCCCGTCGACTCCCCGCTGGGCGTCGAGCGAGATCAGGCACCGCTCGAGATGGGCCGGCCTCTCGAAGGTCGAGACGATGACCGCGATGTCCACGCCCACTCCACACCTCCGCCGCGCCGGCCGACTCCGGCGAGGCTTGTAGCGTCTCGGCCGGGCGGAGGCTAGCCGCAGTGAGGCGGCACATCGACGCGGCAATCTGGCGAGGTCGGGCGGCATGGGCAGTCGCCGTCCGCGCAGCCGCCTTGCTCGGGCCCGAGAGGGTCGGCTATCACCGCCCCCGTCGCCGATCGACGCCTCGCGGGTTCACCGGCGTCAGGGGCGCACGTCGACCGTCGGGGGTTCGTCATGCACCGGATCCTGCCGGAGTTCGTCAAGGCGGCCCTGATCCGCCGCCGCCAGCGATCCCTCGCCGTTCGCTCCTGGAGTGAGTTCGGCAGCCGCCCGCACGCCGTGATCCCGACCGTGGCGCTCGTCGGCAATGCCGGCTATCTCGCCGACCTCGAGCAAGGTCGCGACATCGACCGGCACGCGATGGTGATCAGGCTCAACAACTATCGCATCGCCGGATTCGAGCGGCAGATCGGAACGCGGTGCGACGTGTTCCTCACCAGTTTCTTCACCGACATCCGCTTCGACCGTCCGGAACTCGCCGCGGTGCCCCACCTGATCGCGTCGGTGCCGAACGCCTTCCGCAAGCGGCGCCGGCGGCACCTGCATCATCGGCATGCCGAGCACATCACGACGGGCCTCGAGCGGCTCGCCAGGCGGGAGGTCTACGCGCCCTCGCTCGCGGAGTTCGCCGTGGCCGCCGCCGCCTGCCGCGCGGTCCCGTCGACGGGACTGATGGCGATCCGCTTCGTGCTCGACCACCTCCGGTTCGATCGCCTGTTCGTCACCGGGTTTTCCTTCTTCCGCGGACCCGAGCACTACTTCGGCGAAGCCGGGGCGCCGCGCACTGTCCACGACTTCGACAGGGAGCGGAGCCTCGTGGCCCAGTTGCTGCTCCCGCTCGTCCGCTCCGGGCGGGCCTCCTGCGACCCCCGGCTGCACGACGACCTGGAGCGGGCCCCGTCGGGGTGAGGCTGGTCGGCGATGTCTTGCGGCGGGAAGACCGACGGCACGCCGGTCGTGCCCGGCGGCCGCCACTCGTCGACGGCGGTGGCGCGGTAGGCGCCCGCCTCGTCGCGCCAGACCACCCATGCCAGGCCCGCGCGACGCAAGGCCGCGACCGTGCGCGGGTCGTCGAGGGCGGCGCGGCTGGCGATCCAGCCGCGGGCACGGAGCGGATGCAGGTGCCAGGCGACGTGGCCGCCATCCTCCACCGCGGCGAGCCCCGGCCCCGGCAGGCCGCCGGCGGCGAGCAGGGGACCATACGCGAGCCAGTCGCGATCCGCTCGCCAGGCGTGCGACCACTGCGCCAGGCTGGCGACGAGCACGAGCGGCAGCATCGCGCTCGTCGCGCGCGGCCAGCGCCGGCCGCAGGCGTCGATGGCCACGGCACAGCAGGCCGCGGCCGGGATGCACAGCACCATGAGGTAGTAGTGGTGGGGCGAAAAGTGCCCGCCGATGAGCAGCAGCAGCGCGGGGATGGCGACAGCCGGTATCCCGTACGCGATCCACCGCGCCGGTGGGGCGGCGCGGCGCAGGAGCCAGGCTCCGGCGACGACCAGCGGCAGCGCGATCCAGTTGGCGACGTGCTGCCCGAGGCCGGCCCCGAGCGTCGCCCACAGCCTCCAGTCCGCCAGTTCGCGGAGGGTGTGCGGCAGCGGCCGGCCGGTGAAGAAGTAGTCGATGCCGTGGGTGCGCACCAGGTGCGGGCACCACGCGGCGTACCACACCAGGCAGGGCAGGGCGGCCAGCGCGCCGGCGAGCGCCGCATCCCAGCCCAGGGGCCGCGGCCGCCCCAGCGGATCGCGGCGCAGCCTGGCGACCCAGGCCAGGAGCAGCGGCACGCCGGCGAACACGAGGTATGGACGGGTGAGCGCGGCGAGCGCGAGCCCCGCGGCGCCGAGCGCCAGGTCGCGACCGCGGCGCGACGTGAGCCAGGCGTCGGTGCGTTCGACGGCGAGGCAGGCGAGAACCAGGGCGGTGGTCTCGGGCATCACCTTGGCCCCATAGACGAAGAGCAGCGGACTGAGGGCGATGGCCGCATGCGCCGAGATCCGGTCCACGTTGAAGCGACGTTCGAGCAGCGTCGCCAGCGAGAGCCAGGCGAGCGTCGCCGCGACCAGCGAGACGATCCTGCCGACCGCGTCGTGGTCCCCGGCCAGCCGCATGCCGCCGGCGACCGCGAGCTGGTAGAGCGGAAACTCCATGCCGGTGACGCCGCTGCGGTCGCCGCGCATGTCGATCCGGGGGTGCAGCGGGTCCGCCGACTCGAACGCCAGGTTGCGAGCCACCGCCGCGGTGTCGGCCTGCCGCCACTTGTGCAGCCCGCCGATGGGCTGGAGCAGGAAGGGTGCCTGGGCCGCCAGGAAGAGCAGCAGGATCCACCAGCGGCCCAGCCAGGCCCGTGACCTGCCCCCCTGAGACGTCGCCACGGTGGGAGGAGGAAGGTCAGTCACGGAGTTCCGCCCAGTCCCGGAACCAGTCCACGAATCGGCGGAGGCCCGTCTCCAGCGGCGTGGCCGGCTCGAATCCGACGGCCCGCCGCAGCGCCCGCACGTCGGCGCACGTGCGATCCACGTCGCCCGGAGGCTTGGGCTTCTCGACGCGGACCGCCGTGCGGCCGCAGATGCCTTCCAGCACCTCGATCATGCGGCCGACCGTCACCGGCGTGTGGTTGCCGATGTTGTAGAGCCGCCACGGGGCGCGACTGGTCGCCGCATCGGGTGCAACGCCGTCCCACGACGGCTCGGGGGCCGCAGGGCGATCGACCAGCCGCACGATCCCCTCGACCACGTCGTCGACGTAGGTGAAATCACGCTCCAGGAGGCCGTGGCCGAAGACGTCGATCGGCCGGCCGTCCAGGATCGCCTCCGTGAATTTCCAGTAGGCCATGTCGGGCCGGCCCCACGGTCCGTAGACCGTGAAGAACCGCAGGCCCGAGCAGGGCAGGCCGAAGAGATGGGCGTAGGCGTGGGCCATCGCCTCGTTGGCCTTCTTCGTGGCCGCGTAGAGGCTGACGGGGTGGTCGGTGTTGTCGGTCTCGGCGAAGGGGACCCTCGTGTTGGCCCCGTAGACGCTGCTCGAACTCGCGAACACCAGGTGCGGGGTGCCGGCGTGGCGGCAGGCCTCCAGCACGTTGCCGAACCCCACGAGGTTCGCCTGCAGGTAGGCCTCCGGGTTGTCCAACGACCAGCGGACGCCGGCCTGGGCCGCCAGGTGGACGACCGGGCTCGGCCCGGCGTCCGCGAACACCGCCCGCGTGACGGCGGAATCGGCGAGGTCGGCCTGCACGAACCGCCAGCCGGCCGTGCCCTCGAGCTGTCCGAGCCGGGCCCGCTTCAGGGCCGGGTCGTAGTACGGATTCAGGTTGTCCACGCCGACGACGGTCGCCCCCGCCTCGAGGAGCCGCTTCGCGACGTGGAAGCCGATGAAGCCGGCCGCGCCGGTCACGACCACCGATCTGGGTTCTGGCATGGCAGGCGACGGCGGGGTTGCCGCGGGACACCACGGGACGACCGGGGTCCATTATCGTCGCCGACCTCGGGATCCACATCCTCGGCGTGACAAGAGAATTCAGCGCTGGCGGGCTTTCGGGGCCCGCGGCCGGGACCGCAGGTGCATGAGGGGATCGGGGGCGATCTGACCGCGCAGCAGTCGCCTGGCCTGGCCCGTCAGCCACAGGTAGTGGTCGGTGGGCAGGCCTTCATAGGACAGAAACCGGGCCTCTCCAGTGTCGACCGGCAGGTCGTTCGCGCACTTGAAGATGGCCGTGCCCTCGTCCATCTCGTCGAACATGGCGACGTACAGCATCGTGCCCCCGGCCGCGACCGCCTGGCTGATCATCTCCCAGTAGAAGCGACCTCTCTGCCGCGGGATCGCATCGGAGGTGCCGACGTCGGCATTCTCGTTGAACATCTTGAGGTTGTGCCAACTGAACCCGGGATACACGCAGGGCACGTAATCCAGCCTCCGCTCCGCGCACCAGGCGATGTCAGCGGCGACACGCTCCCCATATCGCTCCGGGTCATGGGCCTCGAGCGAGGAGAAGCGGCCCACCGTCCAAGGCAGGACGACATCCCCCTTGGCGATCACCTGGTGCAGATACGGATCCGCGATCGTGTCGCGGGTCAGTTCGCGGAAGTACGTCGGCACACCGAGCATCACGCTGCAGCCGCCGTAGCGGCGGTCGTTCTTGAGAAAGTCGATCAGCCGCTCGATGCCGATCGAGCGAATGTCGTAGGGCCGACCGGTGAAGCCCAGGCCCCAGATGGCGACGAGCGGCTTGCCGCGATGATAGAGGTAGGTCTGGTTGGCTCCCTGGGCGGTGATCTTCAACTCGTCGACGAGTTCCTTCCAGTCCTGAATGATCGAGGAGCAATCCTCGCCGTCGGCCTGGAGGCCCGAGAGGTCGTACATCACGGCGATGGCCCGGCCATGCTTCTGCGAGGCCTCCAACGCGTGTTGAATGACCACGCGGCCCTGCCGTCGGCTCTCTCCGTCGCGGGTGACGTTGAAGAATCGCTGCAGGAAGACGCCGTCGATGCCGTGTTCCCGCATCCAGCGAAAGTGCACGTCCACCGTGCCGGCATCGTAGGAACTGAACACGCGGGCGACGGAACCGTCCGCCAGCGCGTAGGGGGTCGGATAGGTCCGGGGGTACTCGGAGCAGTCGGGCCAGTACTCGATCGTCGGGCTCGTGAACCGGTCGTCGCGCGAGTAATGATTCCAGTCGCTCCCGGAGCCATCGCCCGGCGCGCGAAACCATCCCTGGTAGCCGCACATGACGCGGCCCTTGTAGCTCGCGAATCGGGATGAGCCCGCATGCTTCGTCGCGCCCACGGCGCAGGACAGGCCGCAGATCGCGATGACGAGCGGGATAGCCGTGCGAACGAGATGCATGAGTGCGCGACGGACGCCGGGGGCGGACACGAGCGTCAGGCCTGGTCCAGCTTCTGGAGGGCGAAAGCGTAGGCCCCGAGGGCCACGGCCTCGCTCGTACCCAGTCGCGAGATGCCGACGCCCAGCCGCTGGAGGGGATCGTAGCTGACCTTGGTCCTCGTTCCCGGGATGACCACTCGTCTCGTCTTGCCCTTCACGAACGTCCGCAACTGCTTCTTGTCCTCGAGGTTGAAGGCCGTCGATGCCAGGCGGCGGAACGTCCGGCCGTCCGGGCCGGTGTAGTCGCCGTTCAGTTCGTCCACGAGCGCCGGCAGAAACAGCGGCCATGCGCCGGAAATCCCGCCACCGATCACGGCCACCCCGTCGATCAACGTCAGGGCGTTGCCCATGGCATCGCCGGCGACCTCGCCCAACCGGCGAAAAGCCTCGATCGCCGCGGCCTTGGAGCCGGCCGCCTTGCCGCGGCCGATGGCGAAGATCACCTTCGGTTCCGGCGCCTTGGCGAACGGGATGCCGGCGTGCTCGGCATACGTGCGTCGCACCGCCCGGATGCACGAGCCCTCCTCGGCGTTCATGTCACGGTCGAGCTTGTTCCGCAGCAGCCACACCTCGCCGGCCATCGAGTTGTCGCCGATGAACAGGTTTCCGTCGCGCACGATGCCGCCACCGAAGCCCGTGCCCATCGTGATGCCGAGCAGATTGCGGTAACGCTTCGGGCTCCCGGCCTTCTCGAGCAGGCCGTTCACATGGGGCAGAAAACCCGCGATCGCCTCCCCATAGGCGAACAAGTCGCCGTCGTTGTTGATGAATGTCGGGATGCCGAACGTCCGGGCCAGCATCGGCCCCAGGGCGACCCCGCCCCGAAAGCCGGGCAGGTTGCCGAGATCCCCGATGATGCCCGCTGGGTAATCGGCCGGGCCCGGGAACGCGAAACTGATCGCGACCGGCGGAGTGGGGCAGCGCCGCCTCGTCCGCGTGAACCCGTCGACGATCGTGGCCAGGCAGCGGTCGAGGTCGTCGCCGTGGGAGGGCCGGACGACGGTCGCCGTCACCGGCCGGTTGCCGCGCATGGCCGAGAAGCGGAAGTTCGTCCCGCCCGCGTCCAACGTCATGACGACCCGCTTGTCCCGATGCGTGGCGATGATCGGTTCCTTTCAGGCTCTGGCCGCGCTGGTGCCGCCGCTGAGCGAAAGCACCAGCAGGTAGAGAAAACATACCGCCGGCACGACGAAGGCCAGCGATTGCATGCCGCCATCGACGAGTCTGCCCATCACCAGGGGCACCAGGGCCCCTCCCGAGATGGCCATGCACATCAGGCCCGACAGCTCGCTGGCACGGTCCGGCCGCTCCTCGACGGTGATGGAAAACAGCAGCGGCCAGATGTTCGCAAAGCCCAGTCCGGCCAGCACGACCCCGGCCACCGCCAGCTCCGGCCGCCCGGTCATCAGGATGCCAGCGCCGATCACGCCCAGGAGCGCGGAGAGCCGGAAGAAGGGCCGCGGACCGATCACGGTGAGCACCGCGCCGCCCACGAGCCGGCCGACGGTCAGCAGCAGGAAGAACATCGGGGCTCCGAAGGTGCGGGCCGACTGCTCCGTCATCCCCATGCCCTTCAATCCCGGCAGCAGGAACCGGCCCATGCACACCTCCGCGCCGACGTACAGGAAGATCCCCAGCACGGCCAGCGCGAAGGGCGGCTCCGACAGCAACGACAGGCTGGATTTGATGCTCGGCGGCACGTCGGGCTTGGTCTCCTCGATCCTCAGCAACGCGACGCTCACGAACGCCACCGCCATGAGCAGGAAGAAAATCGGAAAGCACCCGCGCCAGCCCATCTCCTTGAGCGCCGCGAACATCGCCACGCCGGTGATCGTGCTCACGAGCCACGACGAGCCGCTGCTCCCCAGCCCCTTGATGCCCTGCGCAAAACTCAGATTGCGGCTGTACGCGCCTGCAGGGCTCACGTCGCGCATGATCGGGTTGCCGGCCACCTGCAGAAACGTGGTTCCCACGCCCAGGAAGAAGATGCACGACAGCAAGAGCGCGAATCCCGGGTTGATCACGCTGGGCACCAGCATGGCCACGGCGTTGATGCCCAGTCCCAGGAGCAGCAGGTTCTTCTTGCCGATCCGCGCCGCCAGCAGTCCGCCCGGCACGCTGAGCACGGCGAACGCGATGAACACGAAAAACGGCAGCAGCGTGGCCATCACCGTGCTCAGTCGATACTCCCGCTGCACCGTGTCCGACAACGGACCCATCGCGTCCGCCACGCCCATCACGAGGAATGCGAGAAAAACGGGCAGCGTCTTCACGTTCATCAGGTGTCCCTTCTCGGTATCTGCTTGCCCGTCGTGTGCCGGACCATGCGGGATCGCCCGCGGTGGGCAGGCGCGGATGGGGCCCCGGTTCGATCATCGGCGGCGCGCATCCCGGGGACGCCCCGGGATGCGATGGCGAACGTCCTAGCCTTTCTTGGTCTTCCGCGTCTCGGCCTCGAATGCCAGGGCGATCCAGGCGTCCTGGGACACTCCCGTGGAGCCGGTCGTGGAGGTGGCCTGGACGCCGGTCGGGGTGACCGGGAGGTACGAGCCGGCGCCGAAGAGTCCGGTGCCGTTGAACAACGACATGTCGGTGGAGTTCACGGTGTTCGAGTAATTGAAATCCCCCTGCGCCCAGGCCGCCGGAGCTCCCAGATTGAATCGGGCGCCGGCGTTGACGAGCGAGACGTCGGTGGAATTCACCAGCCCGTCGAGGTTCGCGTCGCCATAGGCCGCCCAGGCGACGATCGCCGCACCGGTGCCGAGCACCCGGTATCCGACCACAGGGTTGGCCGAACCCGGCGACGCCTTGCCTCCACTGGTCATGATGCCGGCGGTTCCGTTGAAGCCGCCGGCGTTGCGACCGGCGACCAGGGAGGCCCGCAGGGCGGCCTCGGTGGTACCGCCGGCGAGGACCTCGATCGACCCCTTCCCGACATCGAGCCGTCCGCCGCCGGCCTGATCGATGGCGAGCGCCGTCAGAGCGACGACCTGCCGGCGGTCGGTGGGCAGCGTGACCACGCCGTTGCCGCTGACGGTCAGCGATGGCGAACCCGTCACGGCGCCGGAGGTGATGGCGAGCGTGCCGATGCCCGTCGTGGCGTTGACCAGGAGCGTGGCCCCCGTACCGTCGAGCGTGCCGCCGGCTATCGTGACGGTCGGCGACTTCATCGTCACACCGGCGTTGACTTTCAGCGAGCCACCCGCGGTCACCCGCACGGCGCTGGAGGACAGGGCGTCTCCCGCCGCGACCGCGAGGGTGCCCGCCTCGACCGTCGTCTGGCCGGTGTGGCCGCTGGCTGCGTCGAGCACGAGCGTACCAAGGCCGCGTTTGATGTACTTGACCGCCGCGGAGCGGCTCACGGAGTGCGTCACGGTCTGGTCGGCTGCGATGTCGAACACGAGTTCGTCGGTGACTGCGCTGGCGGGGGTCACGACGGAGACGCCCGCCGCCCCGGTGGACGTGAGCGTGACGTTGCCGGCGTACGAACCGGCCGCGGCCGACGCGGCCAGCCGCACCGAGAGCGTGCCGGAAACGGCCCCTCCGGTGGGGACGAACTGCACCGTCGGGCCGAACGTGATCCCATCTCGCGACACCTCGAAGCCGGTCGGCGCGGCGGCGATGACCGCTGCCGTGAGGCCCGAGCCGGCGACCCCGATCGCCTGCGCGGCCGACGCCTCGCCGAGCAGGGTCGACATGGCGGCGAGCGCGCCCGTGGCGGCCACGGTGGGCGAGACGTTGCTCACGGCCACATTGGTGAACTCGGTGCGGTTGAGGAGCGTGGCGACGTCACTGGTGTTGGCCAGCCCGGCCAGGGCGCTCGAGCCCATCGAGATCGTGATGCTGCCCACGCTCGCCCAGGTGATGCCGTCGGCCGACCATGAGCCCGTGAACGTGTTGCCCGCCCGGACCACCCTCACCCAGGCGGGCGCG
>JBJTIV010000007.1:0-19946 GCA_046095145.1 Planctomycetaceae bacterium | reverse complement strand
ATTGGAATGACGGACTCCTCGCGGATGTAAGTGGACTGTAAATTCAAACTTCGATCGAAACTTGTGGAGTATACAGCACGCACGTCGGCATACAACCGCCCCCGTGCCGCGGCGGCCACCCACGTGGCCGCCGCGGTGCCGTCGATCAGGAGCCCGTGACGAGTGGTACGAGCAGCTTGCCGGCGGCGACGGCGAGCACCAGGCCCATCAGGCCCTCGAGCGCCCGCACCGGCAGACGGAAGGCTCCGAGTTGGGAGCCGATCGCGCCCCCGACCAGGGCCGCCGCCACCACCTGCAGGCCCACGGGCGGGATCGAGCGGCCGGCGACGAGACCGCCGCCGAGGCCCGCCAGCGAGTTGACGAGGATGAATGCCGCCGACGCGGCCGCGATCTCCCGCACCGGCGCGGCCCCGAGCGCCAGCAGCGCCGGCGTGAGAAACACCCCGCCGCCGACGCCGGTGAGGCCCGCGAGCAGGCCGAGCCCGGCGCCGAGGATCGCGAGCGGCATGGGACCGAGTCGCCGAGAGTCCGGCTCCACGGACCGCCGCTCGAGCCCCAGGGCCCGGCCCGCGAGTCCCAGGGCCGAGACCGCCAGCACCGTCCCGACCACGGCCTCGAACGCGGCCGGTGGGAGGCCGAGCATGCCGCCGAGAAATGCGGCCGGCACGCCGGCGACGGCCAGCGGCACGGCCAGGTCGCGCCGCAGATGACCGGCCCGGGCGAACTGCGTTGTGGCGATCGTCGCCACGCCCACGTTGAGCACCAGCGCCGTGGGACGGATCACGTCGGGCGGGAGGCCCGCGAGCGTCAGCGCCGCGACGTAGCCGGTGGCCCCGGCGTGCCCCACGCTCGCATAGACCAGCGCGATCGTGAAGATCGCGGGCCCGAGCCAGCCGGTCACGGGGCGACCACCGCGTGCTTTTCGAGCAGCTCGCGCGGCACGATCGTGAGTGTCTTCTCGTGCGTGGCCTCCAGCACCACCGGCGGGGCCCGGCCCGCCTCGGCCGCCTCGAGCCACCGGGCCGCACAGACGCACCAGCGGTCGCCGGCGACGAGCCCGGGACAGCCCCACTGCGGCCGCGCCGTCACCAGGTCGTTGCCGGCTGCGACGCTGAACTCGAGGAACTCCCGCGTCATCACCGCGCAGACCGTGTGCACGCCCGAGTCGTCGGCGTTCGTGCGGCAACAGCCGTCGCGGAAGAAGCCCGTGAGCGGGTTGCGCGAGCAGGAGTCGAGCGGGCCGCCGAGCACGTTCCGCTCCCCACCCCGACGCGCGGGTTCCGGCGGACGGTCGAAGGCGATCATCGCGGGCCTCGCGGGTGGCGTCCGGGTCGTCGACGCGACCGCACGGTATCATGGCCGCTGCGGTCGGCCGCGGGCAAGCGGCCCGCATCCGTCTGGCTGCCGCCGCGCCGGCCCCGGCATCCGCCGATGCTCAGCCTCCACGCCCTTACCGCCGCCCGCTGGCTCGCACAGGTCGACGCCGGCCTCGAGGAGGTGCTCGTCGACCACGCCCACTGCGAGAAGAAGGCGGCCGGCGTGGCCATGAATCTCCTCTTCTCCTACGTGGACCACGTCGACCTCGCCCGGGCGATGACCGAGATCGTGAGCGAGGAGCTCGAGCACTTCCGCCTCGTGCTCGACCTGCTCGAGCGCCGCGGAATCCCGTTTCGCAAGCTCGCCCCGAGCTCCTACGGCGCGCGGCTCCACGAGCGGATCCGCCGGGCGGAACCGGGCAGGGCCGTCGACCGGCTGCTCGTCGCGGGCCTGATCGAGGCCCGCAGCTGCGAGCGGTTCTCCGCGCTCGCCGACCACGTGTGCGACGCGGAGCTGCGCGACTTCTACCGCGGCCTGTTCGAGTCGGAGGCCCGCCACCACGCCACCTACGTGCGACTCGCCTGCGGATTCGCCCCGGAGGACCAGGTCCGCGAGCGGCTCCGCTGGCTCGCCGCCGAGGAGGCCGCGATCGTCGCGCAGGGCGACCCGTTCCCGCGCATGCACAGTTAGCGGGATCGATTCATGAATCCACCCCCGACCCAGCCCACCGGCCGCGGCTTTCCCCTCCAGGAAACCATCGCCATCGGTGCGCTCCTGGCCCTCGCGGCCTGGGCGGCGCTCACGCTGTCGGGCCGCGGCGGGTCGGTCGTGGACCTCGGCCCGCTCGACCCGGGGCGGTGGTTTCCGGGCCGGAGCCTCACGCTCGCCGAACTGCCGCTGGTCGCCATGCTCCTGCTCGGCGGCGTGCCCCTGGTCCTCGATCTGCTCCGCAAGCTCCTCGGCGGCACCTTCGGGTCGGATCTGCTCGCCGGCATCTCGATCGTCACGAGCGTGGTGCTCGGCGAGTATCTCGCCGGGGTGCTCGTGGTGCTCATGCTCTCCGGCGGCGAGGCGCTCGAGGCCCGCGCGGTGAGCCGGGCCGGCGACGTGCTCACGGCGCTGGCCCGCCGGATGCCCACGCTCGCCCACAAGAAGACCACCGCCGGCCTCACCGACGTGGCCCTCGCCGACATCGCCGTGGGCGACGTGATCGTGGTGCTGCCCCACGAGATCTGCCCGGTGGACGGCACCGTGGCGGCCGGCCGCGGGTCGATGGACGAGAGCTACCTGACGGGCGAGCCCTACCGGATGGCGAAGGCGCCGGGGTCGGCCGTGCTCTCCGGGGCCATCAACGGCCAGGCGGCGCTCGAGGTCCGCACGGAGCGGGTCGTGGGCGACAGCCGCTATGCCAAGATCATGGAGGTGTTGCGGACCAGCGAGGAGCGCCGGCCGCGGCTGCGGCGGCTCGCCGACTCGCTCGGGGCCCTCTACACGCCGCTGGCCGTGGCCATCGCCGCGGCGGCCTGGTTCGCGAGCGGCGATCCGCGACGCTTCCTCGCCGTGCTCGTCGTGGCCACGCCCTGCCCGCTGTTGATCGCGATCCCGGTGGCGATCATCGGTGCGGTGTCGCTGGCGGCCCGGCGCGGCATCGTGATCCGCGACCCCGCGATCCTCGAGCGGCTGGCCACCTGCCGCACGGCGATCTTCGACAAGACCGGCACGCTCACCTACGGCACGCCGCAGCTCACGGAGATCGTCACCCTGGGCGGCCGCTCCGAGGGCGACGTGATCGCCCTGGCTGCGAGCCTCGAGGCCTACTCGAAGCACCCTTTGGCCGAGGCGGTCGTGCAGGCCGCGGCCGAACGCTCCGTGCGGCTCTTGGAGGTGGAGAACCTCGCCGAGAAGCCCGGGCAGGGTCTCGTGGGCAGGGTCTCGCGGCTCAACGGCGGCGCCGAGACGCACGAGGTGGCGATCACGAGCCGGCAGAAGCTGGGCGCGGCCGCGGCGCTGCCCCCGGCCGCGGGCGGCCTGGAGTGCGTGGTCGTGGTGGACGGCGTGCCCGAGGCCCTGCTCCGCTTCCGCGACTCGCCCCGCGCCGACGGCCGCTCGTTCGTGAGCCACCTGGCGCCGGCACACAACCTCACGCGGGTGATGCTCGTGTCGGGCGACCGGGAGAGCGAGGTCCGCTGGCTCGCCGACGTGGTCGGCATCTCGGAGGTCCACGCCGGCATTCCCCCCGAGGGCAAGCTCGCGATCGTCGAGCGGGCCACGGCCGAGGCGCCGACCATGTTCGTCGGCGACGGCATCAACGACGCCCCGGCCCTCGCCGCCGCGACGGTGGGCATCGCGATGGGCACGGCCAGCGACGTGACGAGCGAGGCGGCCGGCGCCGTGGTGATGGACTCGGCCCTGGAGCGGGTCGACGAGCTGTTCCACATCGGCGCGCGGATGCGGTCGATCGCCCTGCAGAGCGCCGTCGGCGGCATGGCCGCGAGCCTGGCGGGCATGGCCGTGGCGGCGGCCGGCTGGCTGCCGCCGGCGGCCGGGGCGCTCGTGCAGGAGGCGATCGACGTGGTGGCCGTGCTCAACGCGCTGCGGGTCGCATGGCGGCCCGGCGACCTCACCGACTACCGCTGAGCGGAGGGCGGCCGTGCGGCTCGCGATCGCGATCGGTGCGGCGTGGATCACGGCGGTCGGCGCCGCCCGTGCCGGCGAGCGGCCCACCATCCTGTGGATCTCCGCGGAGGACCTGTCCGCCGCCACGCTCGGCTGCTATGGCGGCGCGGCGCACACGCCGCGGCTCGACGCGCTGGCCCGCGGCGGCCTGCGGTTCGACGCCGCCTTCGCCGCGGCGCCGGTCTGCGCCCCGTCGCGGAGCGCCGTCATCACCGGCGTCATGCCGACCACGCTCGGGAGCCTGCCGATGCGCTGTGCCGCGACCCCGCCGGGCCACATGACCGGGTTTCCGGCGCTGCTCCACGACGCCGGCTTCTGGTGCTCGAACCACGCCAAGACCGACTACAACCTCGGCCCCGGCTTCGCCGCGGGCTGGCAGGAGTCGAGCCGCAAGGCCCACTGGCGGAACCGGCCCGATCCCGGCCAGCCCTTCTTCGCGGTCCATAACCTCGGCGTCACGCACGAGAGCGGCCTGTTCGGCGACCGCCGTGCCGCCGAGCGCCGCACGCTTCCGCCCGAGGCGCGCCGCGACCCCACCGGCGTGACCGTGCCCCCGTGGTATCCCGACACGCCGGTCGTCCGCGAGTGCCTCGCCGCGCGGCTCGAACTCGCCGCCCTGCTCGATCGCGAGGTCGGCGTCATCCTCGACGAACTCGCGGCCGACGGCCGTACCGACGACACGATCGTGTTCTTCTGGGGCGACCACGGCGAGGGGATCCCGCACGGCAAGCGGTCACTCACGGAGCACGGCCTGCGGGTGCCGCTCATCGTCCACGTGCCGGAGCGCTGTCGCGCGACGGCGACGCTTCCGGGTGGCGGCCCGCCGACCGGGGCGACGGCAAACCTGGTGAGCCTGCTCGACCTCGGGCCGACCGTCCTCGCGCTCTCCGGCGTGGCGGTGCCGACATGGATGGAAGGCCGGCCGTTTCTGGGGCCCGGTGCCTCGCGCCGCGATCTCGTCGTCGCCGCCAGCGACCGCATGGACGCTCCGCCCGGCTTCGGCCGCACCGTCCGCGACGCCCGCTTCCGCTACGTGCGGAACTTCCTGCCGTGGCTCGACGGCGACGACCTGCCCGACTACGCCGCCGGCGTGCCGATCGCGGGCGAGCTCCGCGCCGCGCGGCGGGCCGGCACGCTGCCCGTCGGCGCCCGCTGGTTCGCGCGGACGACCCGGCCCGCGGAGGAACTCTACGACGTCGCGGCGGATCCCGAGGAGCTCGCGGACCTCTCGGCCGATCCGGCGCGGGCGGGAGACCTCGAACGGCTGCGGGGGGCGCTCGTGTCGTGGATGCGCGAGACGAAGGACACGGGCATCCTGCCCGAGCCCATCCTGCGGCGCGAGGCCCGCGCAGCCGGCAGCGAGCAGGCGATCTTCCACCCGCCGACACCAGCCGACGCCGCCCGGGCCGCGCGGCGGTACGACGCGATCCTCGAGACGGCCTGGGCGGTGGCCGACGGCGGCGACGCGGCGGGTGTTCGGGACGGCCTGGCGAGCCCCGACCCCGCCGTGCGGTTCTGGGCCGTCGCGGGCACGGGCTGGGCCGCCACCCGCCGCGGCGATCCGCCCGCGGCGCTCGAGCCGCTGCTCGCCGACCCGGATCCGACGGTGCGGATCGCCGCGGCGACGTGGCTCGTCCGCTGCGGAGCCGCCGCCGACCGGGCCTGCGAGGTGCTCGGCGCCGAGATCGACGCCGACGATCCCGACATCCGCCTGGCCGCGCTCGTGGCCGTCGACGGCCTGGGCACCGCCACGCGGCCGCTGTGGCCCGCCGCCGCCGCACTCGACCTCGGCACCGACGAGGAATACTCCCGCCGCACCGTCGAGCGGATCCGCCGCAGGCTGGCCGCCGACCCGCGCTAGCCGTTCAGCCCCGCGCGATGCGCCGCACCGCGGCCGGCACCACCGCGGCGGCGGCCGAGCCCGCGAGCCAC
Source organism: Planctomycetaceae bacterium (assembly GCA_046095145.1). Classification (GTDB taxonomy): domain Bacteria; phylum Planctomycetota; class Planctomycetia; order Pirellulales; family UBA1268; genus QWPN01. The sequence goes on along the minus strand of JBJTIV010000007.1, from coordinate 14,021 downwards.
ACGGTTGCGCCGGCGACCGCGCCGGCCGCGACGCCCGCGGGACCGGCCGGCAGGCCGGCGGCCGCGCAGGTGCCCATCGTGGCCACGAGTCCCGACGCCTCGCCGACCCGGCGGCTAACGCGCTCGTCGGCGCCGCGCTGGTGCGCCCGCCACTCGGCGGCGAGCGCCGCCGCCTCGCCCACCACCGCCGCCGGCACGAGCGTCGTGAGTCCCAGCCGCACGGTCGTGCCCGCGAGGGTGCGGACGGCCACGCGGCCACCGGCGCCGCCCGCGGCCCGCGCCGCGAGCGCCGCCGTCACCCGGCCGGCGGCCGCGACGATCCGCGCGGCGATCAGGTCCACCTGGCGGCTCGTCCGCCGGCCGGTGGCGCACCAGGTGGCGAAGTGCTCGCAGTTGTCGACGACGGGGCAGTAGCCGTCGCGGTCGACGTGCTTGAGCGCCCGGGCCACGATCTCTTCGGCCGCATACGCCGCCGGCGGGTCGCGGCGCACCCGCACCGCCGCGCCGGCGGCGAACTCGGTCATGCTGGAACGGACGACCCGGCCACCCCCGAACGGATCGCGGTCGTCGTCGGGCCGCGCGTGGACGACGGTGCCGTCGCCCACGTCGATGCCCTGGTGCGCATAGGTGACGGTCGAGCCGATCACCCGCCGCCCGACCTCGAGCCTGTCTCCACGTGCCATGCCGCTGGAACCTCCAGACTCACTCTACGCGATCCGACGTGTCGGCGTTCGCCCGCGGGCTACCGGCGTGCCAGATGGGCCGCCAGGTCGGCGGCGACCACGGCATTGTGGGCCAGGAGCGCCCGGTTCACGGCCACGCTCGTCCCCCCGGTGAGCGCCCGCATGCGGTCGAGCAGGAAGGGCGTGACTGCGCGGCCGCGGATCCCGGCCGCCTCGGCGGCGGCGAGGGCACCGGCGAGCGCCGGCTCGTAGACGGCCGCCGGCATCTCGGCCGCCACCGGCACCGGATTGGCGACCACGACGCCGCCCGGAAGCCCGAGGCCAAAGTGGGTGTGGACGGCGGCGGCCACCGCGGCCACGTCGGCGCAGCGGCGATCGACCGGCAGGCCGCTCGACCGCCGGTAGAACGCCGGAAACTCGTCGGTGTCGAGGCCGAGCACCGGCACGCCGAGCGTCTCGAGCAGTTCCACGGTCCGCGGCAGGTCGAGGATCGCCTTGGCGCCGGCACAGACCACGGCCACGCGGTGCCGCGAGAGCGCGACGAGATCGGCCGACACGTCGCCGGTGGTCTCGGCGTGGCGGTGCACGCCGCCGATGCCGCCGGTCGCGAACACACGGATGCCGGCGGCCGCGGCGGCGAACAGGGTGGCGGCGACGGTCGTGGACCCGGTGGCGTCCGCGGCGAGCGTGGCGGCGAGGTTGCCGATGTTGACCTTGGCCACGCCCGGCGTGGCGGCGAGCCGCTCGAGCTGGCCGCGATCCAGCCCCACGTGGATCAGGCCGTCGAGGATGCCGATCGTGGCGGGGACCGCACCCCGCGCCGCGATGAGGCCCTCGAGCTCGAGCGCCGCCGCCACGCCGTCGGGCTGCGGCAGGCCGTGGGTCACGACCGTGGTCTCGAGCGCGACGACCGGCGCGCGGCGGGCGAGCGCCGCGGCGACCGCGGGGGCGATGCGGAGGCGGTCGCTCATGGGCGCGTGCTCCCGGCGGGGACCGCCGCGCCGAACCAGGCCGCGTGCCGCGCGGCGGCCCGCTCGGGCGTGGCGGCCAGGAGGCCGCGGGCCCCCCAGTCCTCGATCGCGAAGCTCGCCGCCACGATCCCCTGCTCGACAGCCCGCGGCAGGTCGCCGTGCAAGACCGCCCCGGCGAGGAAGCCGCCCACGAACGCGTCGCCGGCGCCGGTCGGGTCGACGACCTCCTCCGCGCGGCCCGCCCAGGCGTGACTCGTGCCCGCGGTCAGATCGACGAGCCGGCCGCCGGCCGCGCCGGCCTTCAGGGCCACGAGCCCCAGCCGGCCGCCGGCCAGCCTCGTCACCAGGTCGTCGGGCGTCGCGCCGACGCGGACCTCGTCGCGACTGGGGAAGAAGGCGTCGACGTGGGCGAGCACCTGCGACCACTCGGCCAGATTGTCGTCGCGGACGAGTTCGAAGGGATCGAGCGAGAGGAACGGCCGGTCGGCCAGCGCGACGGCGAGCGACCGCTGCCGCTCGAGCGGCATCGGGGCCAGGTGGAAGCCCCGCGCGGCCGCGAACGCGGCGGGCACGTCGGCCGGCAGCGGCGAGACGTCGCCGTGGCTGGGGCAGTCGAGCTGGTGGATCACGCGGCGCACGTCGCGCTCGTAGAGCAGCCAGGCCCGGCCCCCGGGCCGGCCCAGCGGCCGCACGCCGGCCAGATCGACGCCGCGGTCGGCGAGCGCCTCGAGCCCCGCGGCGGGGTAGTCGCTGCCCACCACGCTGACGAGCCCCACGCCCGCTCCCCACAGCCGGGCCGCGAGCGCGGCATGGAGAAGGGCCCCGCCGGCCTCGCCCATGAGCGTGCTGCCGTCCCGCCGGACGATGTCGTCCACGAGCAGGTTGCCGAGGATCACGAGATCGGGCGCGCCCATGCCGCGCTAGCCTCCGCCGCCGCGCAGGGCCGAGCGGGCCGCGACGACCGCCGCCACCCGGGCCGGATCGAGCGTGCCGGCCCAGTGACCGTCATGCTTCACCGCGGAGCCCACGATGAATCCGTCGGCCGCGGCATAGCGGGCGAGATTCTCCGCCGTCACGCCGGAGCCGACGAGCACGGGGATGCCGACGGCGGCGGCGGCGGCCTGCACCTCGGCCGCGTCGGCGGCGCACCCCGTGGCGGTGCCGGTGACGACGACGCCGTCGGCCAGGCAGAACTCCGCGGCCCGGGCCGTCTCGGCGATGTCGACGTCGGCCGTCAGGGCGTGGGAGGCGTGCTTCTTCTTGACGTCGGCGAACACGAGCACGCCCTCGGCCCCGATCCGCCTTCGCTCGCGGAGCAGGTCGCCGGCGTCGGCGTCGAAGAGTCCCTCGTCAGCCACGTGGCCGAAGATGAAGCCCTCCACCCGCACGAACGCCGCGCCGCAGGCCACGGCCACCGCGAGGGCCTGTCGGTTGGCGCCGGCGAGCACCTGCACGCCCAGCGGCAGCGGCTCGTGACGGCGGATCTCGCGGCCCACGGCCGCCATCACGGCCACGACCTCGGCACCGACCTCGCGCCTGAGATAGGGCCGGTCGTGCATGTTCTCGATCATGACGCCATCGAAGCCGCCGTTGCGGTACACGCGGGCCTCGGCGACCGCGTGGGCCACGATGTCGTCGACCCCGAGGCTGGCCCCGGGGCTGCCGGGGAGCGCCGGCAGATGGATCATGCCGACGAGCGGCTGCTGTCGGCCGAACAGCCCGCGGATGGCATCGCGGCGGTCGGTCATGGATGGCGCACCTGCACGGCGACTCCTACAGCATCATGCCGGCGATCGCGGCCGACAGGGCGTTGGCCAGCGTGCTGATGACGAGCATCTTCAGGCCGAGCTGGGCGAGCTCGCTGCGCCGCTCCGGGATCAGGGCGCCGATGCCGCCCAACTGGATGCCGATGCTCGAGATGTTGGCGAAGCTGCACATCGCGATCGTGGCCAGCGAGAAGGCCTTGGGGGTGAGCGTGTCCCTGAGCTTGCCCAGGTCGAAGTAGGCGATCATCTCGTTGAGCACCGTGCGCGTGCCGAGCAGGCCGCCGATCGTCTGGCAGTCCTGCGCCGGCACGCCGATCAGCCACGCGAAGGGGGCGAACACGAGCGACAGGAGCCACTGCAGCGAGAGCTCCGGCCGGCCGACGAGCCCGCCGACCCAGCCCAGGGCGAGGTTGGCCAGCGCCACCAGCGCGATGAACGAGATCAGCACCGCCCCCACGTTGGCTGCCAGCATCATGCCCTCGCGGGTGCCGCGGGCCGCCGCATCGAGGACGTTGGAGTCGAGCCGCTCATTCGAGACCTTCAGCGTGCCGAGCGTCTCGGGATCGCCCATCTCGGGCACGAACATCTTGGTGAGGAAGATCGTGGCCGGAAAGCTCATCAGGATCGCGGTGAGCAGGTCGCGGAGTTCGCAGCCGGCCGCCTTGTAGGCACCGAGGATGCCACCCGACACCAGGCCCATGCCGCTGACCATCACCACGGCGAGTTCCGACCGCGTGAGCCGCGGCAGGTAGGGCCGGATGACGAGCGGCGCCTCCGTCTGGCCCAGGAAGAACGAGGCGGCGGCGTTGAGCGTCTCGGCGCCGCTCGACCCCAGGATCTTCGCGGTCACCCAGGCGAAGACCCGCACCACCTGCTGCATGATCCCGAGGTGGTAGAGCACGGCGAACAGCGCCGCCACGAACACGATCGTGGGGAGCACGCGAAACGCGAACACGAAGCCCGCGGGCCCCGCCGGATTGGCCAGCGCGTCGCCGAAGACGAACCTCGCACCGGCGTCGGAGCAGGCGAGCACCGTGTCGACCCAGCCGGCCGCCGCCTCGAGGGCCCGCTGCCCCGCCGCACTCCGCAGCAGGATCCAGCCCAGCGCCACCTGCATTGCCAGGCCGCCGATCACCATCCGCGGCGAGATCTTCCGGCGATTCTCCGAGAACAGCCAGGCCGCGCCGAGGATGGCGGCCACGCCGAGGAGGCCGCGAAACCGGTCGAGATCGTCCATGGTCGAGCCCCCGCGTGTGATGACCTGGGAAGAATCCTGCTACAGCCGTTCGAGGATCAGCGGTCGGGCCGGCGGGCGGCTCGCGGCGATCGTCGTCGCCTCGCCGAGCATCGCCAGCACCTGCGGCAGCGCGGCCGCGTGGGTCGGGTTGACGTGGATCTCCGCGATCACGTCGCCCGCCTGCACCGCGTCGCCCACGGCTTTCGTGAACACGATGCCCGCGGCAGGGTCGATCGTCGAGTCCACCCGGGCCCGGCCCGCTCCCAGGAGCATCGAGGCCTGGCCCACGGGCCAGGCGCGGATGCCGGCGATGAACCCGGCGGCGGCGGCGCGGAAGGGCTCCACGTGTGCCGCCCGCGGCAGGATGCCGTGCGGATCGTCGCAGACCCGCGGGTCGCCCCCCTGGGCGGCGATCACCCGCCGGAACCGCTCGAGGGCCGAGCCGTCGGCGATCGACCGCCGGCACCGTTCGAGCGCCTGCTCGCGGCTCGCGGCCGCGCGGCCGAGCACGAGCATCTCGGCGGCCAGTTCGAGCGACACCTCCATGAGGTCGGCGGGGCCGCGGCCCTGCAGGCACTCCACGCTCTCGCGGACCTCGAGCGCATTGCCCACCGTGCGGCCGAGCGGCGCGTCCATGCTCGTGATCAGGGCCTGCACCGGCTTGCCGAGTTCCCGGCCGATCGACGTCATGCTCGCCGCCAAGGCCCGGGCGTCGTCGAGCCGGGACATGAACGCGCCGTCGCCGGTCTTCACGTCGAGCACGAGCGCGTCGATCCCCTCGGCGAGCTTCTTGGAGAGGATCGAGGCGGTGATCAGCGGGATGCTCTCGACGGTGGCGGTGGCGTCGCGGAGCGCGTAGAGCACCCGGTCGGCCGGGGCGATCTCGGCGGTCTGGCCGATGAGCACGAGGCCGCACTCCCGCGCGATCCGCCGGTAGGCGGTGAGGTCCAGGTCGATGCGGAATCCGGGAATGCTCTCGAGTTTGTCGAGCGTGCCGCCGGTGTGGCCCAGCCCCCGGCCCGACACCATCGGCACGGTGACCCCGCAGGCCGCGGCCACCGGCGCGAGTATCAGGCTCGTCTTGTCCCCCACGCCGCCAGTGGAGTGCTTGTCGACCTTGGGGCCGGGAATGTCGCCGAGGTCGATGACGGTGCCCGAATGGAGCATGGCGTGAACCAGGGCGGCGGTCTCGCGGGCCGTCATGCCCCGCCAGAGGATCGCCATCGTCAGGGCCGACCACTGGTAGTCGGGCACCTCGCGGGTGGCGATGCCCCCGACCAGGAACCGGATCTCGTCGCCGGTGAGTTCGCCGCCGTCGCGCTTGCGGCGGATCAGGTCGACGGCCCGCATGGTGAGCGCTCCCTGGATCGGATCGGCCGCCGGGCGGGCGGCGCGTCAGTGCTGGCCGCCGGTGCCGAATTGCCGGTCGCCGGCGTCGCCGAGGCCGGGCACGATGAATCCGGAGTCGTTGAGCCGTTCGTCGACGGCCGCGACGTGGATCGTCACGCCCGGCATGCCCCGCTCGAGCGCCGCCACGCCCTGGGGGCTGGCGATGAGCCCCACGAAGATGACCCGCCGCACTCCCGCATCGCGCAGGATCTCGCAGGTGCGCACCGCCGAGCCGCCGGTGGCGAGCATCGGGTCGACGACGATCGCCACCTCGGCGTCCACGTCGCGCGGCAGCTTGTTGTAATACTCCCGCGGCTCGAGCGTGCGCTCGTCGCGGAACAGGCCCACGTGCCAGACCTCCGCGTCGGGGATCATCTCCAGGAGGCCGTCGGCCATGCCCAGCCCGGCCCGCAGGATCGGCACGATCGCGATGCGGTCGTCCACGCGGCGGCCCGCCGCCTCGCCGAGGGGCGTCCGTGCGCGGACATCGCGGGCGGGCAGGTCGCGGGTGGCCTCGTAGCCGAGCAGTCGCGTCAGTTGCCGCACCACCCGGCGGAACTCCGACGGCTTCGTGGCGGGATCGCGCAGCGCGACCACGTGATGGGCGACCAGCGGATGCGCGGACACGTGGACGCCGGCCATGGCGAGTTCCCCGGGGCAGACGGCAGCGATCATATCCCGGCGGCGGCCCGTGTCGACCGCCCGCCGGGTTGCGGGGCCCGGTGCCGATGCGGTAGACCTGACGATCTGGAGCAGTGGATCACCTCCCACCACGAGTGGAGTGGCGATGCCCGACGGTCGAGCGCGCGACACGGAGCCGCTGATCGAGGCGGCGCGGCGGGCGGCGGAACACGCCCACTCCCCCTATTCGGGCTGGCGCGTGGGTGCCGCCGCGGTGTTCGCCGGCGCGGCCGGGCCGCCGTTCGTCGGAGCGAATGTCGAGAACGGCTCCTACGGCCTGACGATCTGCGCCGAGCGGTCGGCGATCTGCGCGGGCGTCGTCGCCGGCCACCGCAGGCTCACGAGGATCGCCGTCACCTGCACCGACGCCTCGGGGACTCTGGTCCGCGGGATCGTACCCTGCGGCGCGTGCCTGCAGGTGATCAGCGAGTTCGGCACGCCCGACACCGAGATCGTGATCGACGGCGGCGGCACGTTCCGCCTGGCGGACTTCCTGCCCCGGCCCTTCGGGTCGGAGGTCACGGTGCCAGGCGCAGGCAGATGAGCGTGGCGTCGTCGCGGAGGTAGAGCCGGCCGCCGGCCAGCGCCGGCAGGGCCCGCACCGTGCCGGCCAGCGGCCGGCAGCGGGCGAGCACGCGGAGTCCCGCCGGGTCGGGCTGCACGAGCACGACCTCGCCGTCGGTCTTCGCGACGACGAGCTTCCCGTCGGCGGCCACCAGCGTGCCGTAGCCGAAGCCCCGCTCCCGCCAGGCCTCGCGGCCGGTCGCCGCCTCGACGCAGACGAAGTCGGCCGGCGGCAGGTCGTCGCGGCCGTCGAGGCAGTAGAGATGGTCGCCCACCAGGACCGGCGTGCAGTACTGCGTGGCCAGCGGCCCGGCGCCCTGCCACACGGGCGTGGCGGCCGTGCGGTCGAAGGCCGCGCACACGCAGCCGATGCCGTAGGCGCCCGTGACGACGAGGTGGTCGCCGCCGAGCACCACCGGCGTGGCCGCGTTGACCGTGGGGCCGCGCTGCCCGAAGGCGAACCGCCAGCGTTCGGCGCCCGTGGCCGGATCGACGAGCAGACACGACAGCCTCGTGACCATGAGCACGTGCGGCGCGCCGGCCACGTCGACGGCCACCGGTGCGGAGTAGCTCGCGGCCTCCGCCGTACGCTGCCAGAGCGTGTCGCCGGTGTCGAGGGCGAAGGCGACGATGCCCGCGTCGCGCCGGCCGCCGACGTTGACGATCACCCGGTCGCCGAGCACCAGCGGCGTCGAGCCAGCGCCGAAGTAGCCCTCGGGCGCCGCGAACTCGCGGTGGGTCGCCCGCGACCAGCGGCGTTCGCCCGTGGCGAGGTCGTGGGTCGAGAGCACGCCCTGGGCGCCGTAGGTCACGACCGCGCCGTCGTGCACGACCGGCGTGCACAGGGGGCCTGCGCCGCCGCCCACCTGGGGCCGGAAGGTGGTGGCATGGTCGGCCTGCCAGCGGGTCTCGCCGGTCCCGGTGTCGAGGGCCTCGACGATCTCCCGGTCACCTTCACGGTGGAAGAGGATGGCGCGGTCGCCGGCCACGGCCAGGCCCGCATAGCCCGCGCCCACCGCCCGCCGCCACACCACGGGCGGCCCCTCCGCCGGCCACGTCGCGGCGAGTCGCTCGTCGGCGGCGGCCTGGCCGTTCCGCGCGGGCCCGAGGATCTGCGGCCAGTCGCCGCCGCGGGCGGCCGCGGCCGCGAGCACGAGCGCGAGCCACGCCCATCCGCGGACCGGTGCGGTCATGTGGCCTGGCCGCGCTGGCGGAAGTACTTGTAGCCCGGCACGAAGAAGCAGGCGGCGCTCACCAGGCCGAACACGACGTGCTGGTAGTCGGGCACGAGGCACATGACGAGCGCCGTGGCGAACAGCACCGCGGCCTGCACGTAGAAGGCGCCCGACAGCACGCCGGCCTTCGCGAAGAACACCGTGCCGGCGATGAGCGCGAGCACGGGCGAGAGCCGCAGCGGCTCCAGGCCCAGCAGGGCCTCCACCCAGAACAGCATCACGCTGGCGATCACGCTGGCGCCCCAGATGTGGGCGACCTGCCGCTCGACGGCGGTCACCGGCCCCGTGCGGTGCCGCAGCGCCCAGAAGATCGGGGCCCAGAGTGCGAGCCCTCCGCCCCAGAGCACGAGATACGGCCAGCGCGTGGTCGTGCCGCGCCAGCTGAGCACGTCCGTGACGACGCACAGGCCGAGGATCACCACCGAGTGCCAGATCCAGAGCAGCCCCCAGTTCTCGAGCACGACGGCGTGGTGCGTCTCGCGGAACAGCCGCGCCACCACGTCGCCCACGCCCCCCAGCCGCGCGGCCACCGGCTCGCCGGCGAGGTAGGCCCGCAGGTCGGCGGCCAGGGCCGCCGCCGAGCCGTAGCGGAGATCCTGCGGCTTCTGCAGGCTCTTGAGCGCGATCAGTTCGAGATCGCGGTCGACCACGGCGAGGGATCGCGGCAGCGGCGGATCGCTCTCGAGCACCGCCAGGAGCGTGTCCATGGCGCTGGCGGCGCGGAACGGCGGCCGGCCGGTGAGCATCTGGTAGAGGATCGCCCCGAGGCTCCACACGTCGCTCGTGGGCCCCACGTCGCCGCGGCTGCCGGCCGCCTGCTCGGGCGACATGTAGCAGGGCGTGCCGAGGATGGCGCCGGTGTGCGTCATCGAGATCTCGTCCTCGAGCCGCTTGGCGAGGCCGAAGTCGGAGACCCGCGGGGCGCCCGAGGAGTCGATGAGGATGTTGGAGGGCTTGAGATCCCGGTGCAGCACGCCGCGGTCGTGCGCCGCCTGCACGGCGTCGGCCACCTGGGCCAGGAGGGCCGCGGCCTCCCGCGGCGGCAGCGGGCCGGCGGCCAGCCGCTTGGCGAGCGTCGTGCCCTCCACGAACTGCATGCTGTAGAAGGGGTGGCCGTCCTGCTCGCCGACCTCGAAGATCGCCACGATGCCGGCGTGGTCGAGCCGGGCGGCCGCCTCCGCCTCGCTGCGGAACCGCGCCAGGTCCGCCGGCGAGGCCAGGTCGCGCCTCAGGAGCATCTTCACGGCCACGGTCCGGCCGAGGCTCTTCTGCACCGCGCGATAGACGACGCCCATGCCGCCGCGGCCGATCTCCTCGACGAGCTCGTAGTCGCCGAACGTGCAGGGCAGCGGCACGGACCCCGGCAGGAATCCGGTCGGCGCCGGACCGGGGTCGCGGATCAGGGTCGCGACGTCGTCCGACCCGCCGGCCGTCATGATCGTGGAGAACTCGGCGACCGCGTCGGCCACCGACATGGCCGCGAACACCCCGCGGAGCTCGCCGGCCAGGTCGGGATGATCGGCGGCCAGCCGCTCGAGCTCCGCCTGGGCGGCCGAGCCGCGGGCCTCGGAGAGCGACTCCACGAGCGCGGCCAGCCGTTCCTCTCGGTCGGAGTCGAGCGGCGCCGTGCCGGCCGATGGATGGGTCGTCGAGGGCGTCATGGCGTCGTGAGTGGCGGAACTCCGTCGGACATGCTAGGCGCGGCCCCGCGGGCGGACATCACGCTCCCGGCTCGAGCAGGAGGCGCAGCCGCCGCATGGCCCGCAGGTAGCGCATCCCGGCGGCGGGCTTGGAGATGCCCAGCGCCTCGGCCGCCTCGGCCGTGGAGAGGTGCTCGAAGTGCCTGAGCAGGACGATCTCGCGGTCGGCCTCGTCGAGCCCGTCGACGGCCGTGGCGAAGCGCCGCTCCAGTTCGTGCCAGGTGGCGGCCGCGGCGGGCGTGAGCTCGCGGTCGGCCACGTCGGCGGCCGGCCCGGACCGCGAGTCGTCGGGGTCGGACCCCGCCAGCGGCACCTCGCGGTCGAGGCTCCGCGAGGCCGCCACGCGATGCCTGCGGTGGGCGTCGATGAGCCGGTCGCGCGCCATGTGCCGCAGCCAGAGCTGGAACGGCATGGTGGGGTTGGCCAGGTACTCGCCGAGCCGCCGGTTGGCCTCCACGAGCACGTCCTGCACGATGTCGCTGGCGTCGACCCGCCGCTGCACGACGCGGTCCATCCGCCGGTCGATCATCCGCCGAATGGCCGCCCGGTGCCGGTCGAGGAGCCGGTTGACGGCGGCGCCGTCGCCGCGCCGCACCTGCTCGAGCAGGGCCAGCGTCGGGGCCGGATCCCCGTCCCCGGAGGTGGCGGCGGTGCTGGTCATGGCGGTCGCAGGGAGGATGGAGACACATGATCCATCGTACCAACGTGTCGCGCCGGCGCGGTGGTGAGGATTGGGGAGAGATTTTCGCCGGCGCCCGGGGGCGACCCGAATATTTCGCCCCGTCGGTTGCCCCGCTGCTTTGCCCGCGCGCCCGGCGTGATCCATAATCGCCGGCGGTCGACGGAGAGGCCGCTGTCGCCGCGACAGGACGCGGCCCCCCGGCGAACGGATCGCTCCAGTGACTGGCGTCTCGGACCTGACGTCGTTCCGACTGCGACGTGTCGTCGCGGCCGTGCTGGCGCTGGCGGCCTTCGCCGGCCGCCCCGCGGCCGCCCAGTCCCACGCGGACGACCTCGCCGTCCGCGCCGAGTCGCTGGCGCTCGAGGGCCGCTGGGCCGACCTCGTGAGCATCTGCGAGTCGGCCGCCCGGAAGGGCGTGCTCGCCCCCGGCCTCAAGGACCGCTACGACCTCGCCAAGCTCCACTGCGACGTCGCCCGCCGCCACGCCGAGCCGGCCTTCCGCCGCCAGCTCGGCGAGCTCTCCGAGGCCGACGCCCGGCGGGTCTATGCCGAGGTGCTCGGGCGGATCGCCTCGCACCACGTCGACGCGCCCGACTTCGCCCGGCTCGCGGCGCGGGGCCGCCGAGCGGTCGACGTGGCCCTCGACGAGCCCGTCTTCGTGTCGCTCCACGCGCCGCAGGCCACGCCCGAGCGGCGGCTGCTCTATCGTGACCAGGTGGCGCGGATCGTGGCGGCCCGCCCGGTCGCCACGCAGGCCGACGCCGAGACGAGCGCGGCGTGGATCGCGCGGGCGGCCCATTCGATCCTGGGCGTCGCCCCGGCGGTGACGCTCCTCGAGATGTCCGCGGCCGCGGTCGGCGGGCTCGACGAATACTCCGCGTTTCTCACCAACGGGCAGCTCGACGACCTCTACGCCCAGATCGAGGGCCGCTTCGTGGGGCTCGGCGTGGAGCTCAAGACCGCGGCCGACGGCCTGCTCGTCGTGCACGTGATCCCGGGCAGCCCCGCCGAGCGGTCGGGCATCCGGGCCGGCGATCACCTGGTGGGCGTGGGCGGCCGGCAGATCGGCGGCCTGAACGTGGACGAGGCCGCGCAGCTGCTGCAGGGCCCCGAGGGCTCGCTCGTCACGCTGGCCATCCTCCGCGGACCGGGCCCCGCGCGGGCGGTCACGGTCCGCCGCGAGCACGTCGACGTGCCGAGCGTGGAGCAGGCGCGGGTCGTCGATCCGGCCGCCGGCATCGCGGTGCTCAAGATCAGCTCGTTCCAGAAGAACACGGCCGCCGACCTCGAGACGGCGCTGCGGAGGCTCGACCAGGAAGGCATGCAGGCCCTGGTCGTCGACCTGCGGGGCAACCCCGGCGGTCTGCTCTCGGCAGCGGTGGACGTGGCCGACGTGTTCCTCGAGCGGGGGCTCGTGGTCGCCACCCGCGGCCGCAGCCCGGAGGAGGACTTCAACTACTCCGCCGGCCGGCCGGGCACCTGGCGGATGCCGCTGGTGGTGCTCATCGACGGCGACTCGGCGAGTTCGAGCGAGATCTTCGCCGGCGCCATCCGCGATCACGGCCGCGGCACGATCGTGGGCGCGCGGAGCTACGGCAAGGGCTCGATCCAGGGCATCTTCCCGCTCGAGACCGCGGGCGTGGGCATGCGGCTGACGACGGCGAAGTTCTTCTCGCCCCGCGGCCTGCCCTTCAGCGGCGTGGGTGTGGCCCCCGACGTGCCGGTCCAGGTCGCGTCCCGGCCGACCGCCGACGGCACGTACGTGGCGCCGGCCAACGACCCCGCCCTCGACGCGGCCGCCGAGGTGGCCCGCCGGGCCCTCGTCCCCCGGCCCGTCGCCGTCCAGCCGGCCGCGCGGACCACGGCCTCACGATAGGCCCGGGCGGCCACTTGAACGGCCCCTGTCGCACCGCTACCTTCGACGGTGTCGATCGATCGCGTGTGACCGCCGTTGAAACGCATCTTCTTCTGGCTGCGGCGGTCACCGGGGACGGGTGAGTCGGCGTTCGCGCCGGCAAAATCCGTCACCACCGACGGTTCGCGCGGCTCCGGCGGACGCCGCGCGACGATCGTCCGGTCCGGCCGGCCCCGGTCCGTCGCCACGTTTTTGGAACCACCAGGTTTGGAACCACCAGGAAGGATGTCTTCATGACCACCGCCCGCTCCAGCGCCATCGCCGCGATCAACAGCTACAAAGCCAAGGGCCCGGGCTGGAATTTCCGCGAGACGCCCACGAGCGAGATCTTCGGATCCAACGTGTTCAGCGACGCGGTGATGAAGGATCGGCTGCCCAAGAGCGTCTACAAGGCGCTGCAGGCGACGATCAAGCAGGGCAAGCCGATCGACCCGTCGATCGCCGACGCGGTGGCGCTGGCGATGAAGGACTGGGCCATCGAGAAGGGCGCCACCCACTACGCCCACGTCTTCTACCCGCTCACGGGCCTCACCGCCGAGAAGCACGACAGCTTCCTCACGCCGACCGGCGACGGCGACGCGATCGCGGAGTTTTCCGGCAAGGAGTTGATCCAGGGCGAGCCCGACGCCTCGAGCTTTCCCTCCGGCGGCCTGCGGGCCACGTTCGAGGCCCGCGGCTACACCGCCTGGGACCCGACGAGCCCGGCCTACATCCTCGAGAATCCCAACGGCACCACGCTCTGCATCCCCACGGCCTTCTGCTCGTGGACCGGCGAGGCGCTCGACAAGAAGACGCCGCTCTTGCGGTCGATGCAGGCGGTCGACAAGCAGGCCCGACGCGTGCTCGCGCTCTTCGGCCACAAGGACGTCGGCCAGGTGATGGCCTCGGCCGGCCCCGAGCAGGAATACTTCCTGATCGACAGGAACTTCTTCTTCGCGCGGCCCGACCTGACGATGACCGGCCGCACGCTCTACGGCGCCAAGCCGCCGAAGGGGCAGGAGTTCGAGGACCAGTACTTCGGCGCCATCCCGGAGCGGGTGCTGGCCTGCATGATGGACGTGGAGCGCGAGCTCTACAAGCTCGGAGTGCCCGTGAAGACGCGGCACAACGAGGTGGCGCCCAGCCAGTACGAGATCGCCCCGATCTACGAGAACGCCAACATCGCGACCGACCACCAGCAGACGATCATGCAGATGCT
>JBJTIV010000006.1:0-4029 GCA_046095145.1 Planctomycetaceae bacterium | reverse complement strand
CGTAGGCGAAGGCGGCGACGAATCCGGGCCGCCGCGAGGCGGGGGGCGGATCGACGCGGCGCACGCCCGGACGATCGGTCCACTCGGCCCGCCAGTCGCCCTCCACGACCAGGCTCACGCGGCCCCACTGCCGCCAGGACTCCACTTCGGCGACCGCGAAGCCGATGGTCTCCACCGCGCCGCCGTCGCCCGGGTCGACCGGCCGCTCGCACTCGAGTTCCGCGACCGCGCGGCCGTCGCGGCCGCCGTCGATGGCGATCGTCGCCGTGGGCGACTCGGCCGTGCCGCCCCGCGCCACGAGCGTGGCCGGCGGCCGCACCCCGCGAAGCACCGTCCGCGGCGGCAGCGTCACCCGGATCGTGTCGGTGCCCGGAGCCAGATTCTCCAGGCGGATCGCGGCATCGGTCAGGGCGCTGCGGCCGTCGATCCGCACCACGCTCTCGACGGTGGCCTGCGGCACCGCCTCCCACATCGCGTCGCGCGCGCCCGCCGCCGCGAGGCGGACCCGCACCGCCCCCGCGGCGCCGGCGATCGACACGATGCTCGTGCCGCCGACGTCCGGCGTCACCGTGGGCCGGCCCGGCGGCGGCGGCAGCACGGCGACCTCGGGGGCCGCCCGCGCCGTGCGGATCTTCACGGTGCTGGCGGTCGCCATCGGCAGCCGCAGCGCGAGCGTGTCGCTCGACTCGGCGACGTCGATCGGCACCGCGCCCTCGAGCGCGACGACGTGCCGCACGTCTCCGCCGTCGGCCGGCGCGTCGAACCAGCCCCGGTAGCCGCCGTCGGGGTCGGCGTCGACGACGACGCGGCCGGGACCCTCGTGCCGCGGCGCCGCCGAGAGCACGAGGCCGTCGAGGCCCAGTTTCAGCGGCGTCCAGCCGGACCGCGTCTGACGCACGACGGCCTCGATCGTCGCGGGGCAGGAGCCCGCGGCGGTGTCGACGTTCGTGAGATCGCATTGGACGACGAGATCCTCGAGCACCGCCGCCGGCGGCTCGAGGGCCGCGGGCAGCCCCTCGCGCAGCCGGAAGAGCTCGAGAAAGTCGCGATAGCGGAAGCCGGGCACCGGCACGAGGCGGCCCGCCTCGTCCTCGAGGTAGTAGATCTCCGGTCCCGGCTCGGCGACCACCGGCTGCGCCGCGCGGTCGACGCCGGGCGGCACGTCCGCGGCGCGCGCAGCACCGCCCCACGCCACGAGCGCCGCCACGGCCACGATGCGATACACCGCGCGCACCATCTGCCTCGAAGATCCGGCTGGAGCCCCCGCGCGGGCCCGGGCGGGCCGCCGCGGCGGTCCGATCCAAGCCTACCCCGCTCCCCGGAACAGAACCCGCAATCGGAGCATTCTCCGCGGCCGTCGCGATCCGCACAACCGTCACCCGCGGCGGACGGCGGCGACGCTCACGCGCCGCCTGCAAGCGCGCCGCGCAGCGCCGCCAGGAGCTCGGGCGTGCTGGCCGCCACGAAGGCCGGATCGTCGAGCCGGATCGTCTCGCGGCCGTCGGGCCGCGCCGCGAACGGCCCTACCGCGCCGCCGGCTTCGCGGAGGATGAGGAGTCCGGCGGCCGCGTCCCAGCAGGCGACCTGCCGGGCCCAGAAGGCGTGCAGCCGCCCGCAGGCCAGCCACGCGAGGTTGAGCGCGGTCGAGCCCGTGCGGCGCACGGCCTGCACGCGGGGCGCGACGGCGATGAAGTCGGCGAGCGCCGGCGACTCGGCCGTGAGCCGCGGTGGGAAGCTCACGGCCGCCAGGGCGTCGTCCAGCGCGGTGATCCGCGGCGCGGCGAGCCGCCGCCCCGCCAGAAACGCCCCGCCGTCGCGTCGCGCCGTGAAGCACTCGACGCGCAGCGGGTCGTAGATCGCGCCGGCGAGCAGGTCGTCGCCGTCGGCCACGGCAACCGACACGCAATAGGCGGGAAAGCCGTGCACGTAGTTGGTCGTGCCGTCGAGCGGATCCACGATCCAGCGCGTGCCCGTGCCCGAGTGGCCGGCCGCCCCGGGCGGCGGTCGACCCGGCCCGCCGTCGGCCTCCTCGCCCACGAAGCCGTGGTCCGGGCAGGCCGCCGCGACGATGCGGCGGATCTCCCGCTGCGACTCCTCGTCGGCCTCCGTGACGAAGTCGCGGGCCGTCTTCTCGCGGACGGCGAAGCGCCCGGCCCAGTCGCGGAGCACGCCGCCACCCGCGCGGGCGGCCGCCTCGCAGACGGCGAGCAGGTCGGCCGCGGCGCTCATGCGCGGGCCCGGGTCGCCCCGTCGGGCCGCTCGCCGACGGTCGCAGGACGGAAGTCGATCGCGGTCGAGATCATGGCCGTGTCTCCCGGGATGCGGACCACGGACTGCGGAGCATACCGGAAGTCGCGGACCGCGCATGGCGGCAGGCCGCTACAATCGGTCGGTCCGCGATCGGAGCGTACTCCTGCCCGTGCGTGCTGCTGCTGCGCCAACGAGTTCCACGGCCTGGTCGCACGCCGACCGCGTGGCCACGGTGCGGGCGGCCGGCACCGAGGGCCGGCTCGATCTCGCCGCGCCGGAGGCGGGCCTCGAGATCGCCACCGCCGACGGCGTCGATCGCCTGCTCGGCGTCGACCTCCACGGCGCGGCCGGAGCCCCGGTGGACCAGTGGGCGCGCGGCGGCGACCTCGTCGCGATCTACGAGCCCGACGACCCGCGTCGTCTCCGCGCCACGGCCATGTGGCGCGTCGGGCCGGCCGCGTCGGCTGCGTGGGAGCTCGTGATCTCGGCCCAGACGGCGCTCCTGCACGCCGACGCGGCGCTCGCCGTGGTGTCGGACGTCGCCGGCGGCGACGTGCACTGGGCGGCAGCCGACGGTCGCTGGATGCCGCTCGCGGAGTCGCGGCCGCTGCCGCCGGAGGCGGTGACGGTGCTCGTCCGCCGGGCGGCGACGGCCGCCGTCGTGGCCGTCCATCCGCAGGACCCGCGGCGCATCGTGGTGGCGGGCACCGACGGACGCGTGCGGATCCGGTGCGGCATCTTTCCCGCCGCGATCGAGAAGGGCGTGATCCTGCGCAGCCGCATGCTCGCGGCCGTCGGCGGGGCGCGCGGCGCCGAGTCCTGGGCCGCCGACGCGTGCGCCGCCTTCGCGGCGTCGCCTCCGTTTCTCGACACGTGAGCCGACCCGGTCCGCGTGCCGTGCGCGCGGGCGTTTTCCGGCGGCATTTTGCCGTGGTCACGAACGGGCCGGCGGCGGTACATTGCCCCCATCTTGCCTGCGTTGACCCGCGGGCGGCTCGTCCGCGTTCCGTTCCGCGCACCGTTCATGGAGGAGGGTGAGCCGTGGCCGACCTCGTCTTCGCGTTCGATCCGGCGCTCGACCATCCCCTGCCCGTCCCCGAAGGCGTGCCCCCGGCGGTCGCGGAGACCATCGCGACCGCCGTGCCGGCGGCGCTCGCGCCGGCCGTGGCCACGGCGCGGTCGGGGAGCGCCGCGGCACTGGTGCTCCTGGGTCGGGTGCTCGATCCGCTGCGGGCGAGCCCCGCGCAGGCCGCGACGCTGCGGCGGCACGTGACCGCGCTCGCCGACGCCGGCTGCCGCACCGTCGTCGTCGCCACCGGCACCACGGCCTGCCACGACCTCGCCCGCATGCTCGGCGAGCCTCGGGGCCTCGAATTCGTCACGCCATTGGCGGGCCTGCACCTCGACGTGCGCGGCATCGCGGTGGAGATCGTGTCGGCCCACGGCCCACTCGCCGCCGCACCGGCGGCACCCGCCACGGCCGGGCTCCGCCGGCGGATCGTCGTGGGCTGCGACGCGGCCGACGCGGACGCCACCGTCGACCCGTTCACGGTCGCGGCCGACGGGCCGCCGGGCTGGGCGCAGCCGGGCAGCTTCGGGGGGGGGGGGTCCCGCCAGCGGCGGGCGCTGCCGGCCGGCGTGCGGCCGCTGGCCGCCCGCCAGGCGCGTGACGTCCAGGAGACGGGCCCCGGCGCCTGCGCCACGCGCGCGCGCGTCGCGCGGGCGGGCGGGGACGCCCGCCGGGCCGGGCCCCTGGGCGCCGGGGGCGGGCGCGGGGGC
>JBJTIV010000005.1:0-7277 GCA_046095145.1 Planctomycetaceae bacterium | reverse complement strand
CGGTGGGCGAGGTGCGGCCGATCCGCGGCCCGGGCCGCCGCGAGATGGGCCACGGGGCCCTCGCCGAGCGGAGCGTGAAGCCGGTGCTGCCGGACCCGGACGTGTTTCCCTACACGATCCGCGTGATCTCCGACATCCTCGAGTCGAACGGCTCGAGCTCGATGGCGAGCGTCTGTGGCGCCACCCTCGGCCTCATGGCCGCGGGTGTGCCGATCTCCCATCCGGTGGCCGGGATCTCGGTGGGCCTCGTGAAGCAGTCCGAGGACAAGTGGGTGCTCCTCACCGACATCATCGGTGACGAGGACCACTACGGCGACATGGACTTCAAGATCGCCGGCTCGCAGAACGGCATCACGGGCATCCAGCTCGACCTCAAGATCGACGGCATCTCACCGGCGATCATCGAGGCCACGCTGCGGCAGTCCCGCGAGGCGCGGCTGGAGATCCTCAAGACGATGCTCTCGGCGATCCGCCGGCCGCGGCCGGAGATCTCGCCGTGGGCGCCGCGGCTGCTGCGGACGCGGATCGATCCACAGAAGATCGGCCTGCTCATCGGCCCCGGCGGCAAGACCATCCGGGCCATCCAGGAGCAGACCGGAGCGAGCATCGACGTCGAGGACGACGGCACGGTGACGGTCGCCAGCCACGACGCCGAGGGGGCGATGGCGGCCATGGCCCAGATCGAGGGTCTCACGGCGTCGATCCAGGTCGGCCGGATCTACGAGGGCCGCGTGACCAGCATCAAGGACTTCGGCGCCTTCGTGGAGCTCGTGCCCGGCAAGGACGGGCTGTGCCACGTCAGCGAGCTCTCCGACGAGTTCGTGAAGAGCGTGGCCGACGTCTGCCGCGTGGGCGACGTGATGAAGGTCAAGGTGATCGCCGTCGACGACCAGGATCGCGTCAAGCTCAGCCGCAAGGCGGTGCTCCGCGAGGCGGCCGAGGGGGGCGGCGGGCAGGCCTGATCCGGGCCGCCCGTCCGGGATGGGCAAGCCATGGTGCCGGACGACGACTCCGCCCGCTCCCGGGCGGAGACCTATGCGGAGTTCGCGGCCCTCGTGGGCGGTCTCGCCCACGAGATCCGCAATCCTTTGTCGACGATCCGGCTCAACATGGAGCTCCTGGCGGAGGACTTCGCGGCCGACGAGCCGGAGTCGCCGACGCGGAATCGCGACCGGCGCGCCCGGGCCAAGATCGACCTCGTGCGGCAGGAGTGCGACCGGCTGCAGAAGCTGCTCGGCGACTTCCTCGACTTCGCGCGGCAGGAGACGCTCGCGCTCGAGCCCGGCAGCCTCAACGTGGAGCTCGAGCAACTCCTCGACTTCTTCGCCCCGCGGGCCCGCGAGGCGGGCGTGGAACTGGTGCGGTATCTCGACCCGGAGCTGCCCGCCGTCCGTCTCGACCGCGAGACCTTCCGCTCCGCGGTGCTCAACCTGCTCCTCAACGCCGTGCAGGCGATGACGGCCGGCGGCCAGCTCGTGGTGCGCACGCGGGCGGCGGGCCTCGGCGTGCTCCTCGAGCTCATCGACACCGGCCCCGGCATGGATCCCGAGCAGCTCGCCAAGGCGTTCCAGGCGTTCTACACGACGAAGCAGGGAGGCAGCGGCCTCGGCCTGCCCACGGCGCGGAAGATCGTGGAGGCGCACGGCGGCTCGATCGACATCGAGACGGCCCCCGGCCGGGGCACGAAGGTGACGATCTGGCTGCCCGCCCCACCCCGGCTTCCGCCGCGGCAGCGGACGTGAGCCGCGCGCGATGGCGGCAACTGGACGGCCCGCGGCGGCCGCCCGTACCATCGGTCGCATGACGCCTCCCACCGCCGCCAAGGACGCCCCGCCCGGCCCGCCGTCCGAGCCGGTCGCCGACGCGATTCGCGTGCTGGTGGTCGACAACGACGTCGTCCACGCCCGCACCATGGGCGAGGGGCTCTCGCGGCTCGGCTACGCCGTCACCGTCGCCGGCGGCGGCGGCGAGGGGGCCAAGCGGCTCGACCAGGAGGTGTTCGACGTCGTCGTCACCGACCTGATGATGAACGACATCGGCGGGCTCGAGATCCTCGCCCGCGCCAAGCGGGCCGCGCCGGAGACGGAGGTCATCGTGGTCACCGGCCACGGCACGATCCCCTCGGCCGTGGCCGCGATGCAGCAGGGCGCCTTCACCTACCTGCAGAAGCCGCTCGACCTAGGCCCCCTGCGGACCGCGGTCGAGAAGGCCTCCGAGGCCGTGCGGCTGCGGCGGCAGAACCTCGAGCTCAACCGCCGCCTCGACGAGAAATTCGGCTTCGAGGGGGTGGTGGGCTCGAGCCCCCAGATGCTGGCGCTCGTGGAGCGGCTCAAGCGGATCGCCCCCACCGACGCGACCGTGCTGATCCAGGGCGAGACGGGCACCGGCAAGGAACTCGTGGCCCAGGCCATCCACCAGAACAGCCCGCGGAAGAGCAAGCCCTTCGTGGCCCTCAACTGCGCCGCGCTCTCCGAGAACATCCTCGAGAGCGAGCTCTTCGGCCACGTGAAGGGAGCCTTCACCGACGCGTCGAGCGACCGCGTGGGCAAGTTCGAGTACGCCAACGGCGGCACGCTGTTCCTCGACGAGGTCGGCGACATGCCGATGGCCACCCAGATCAAGCTGCTGCGGGTGCTCGAGTCGGGCGAGATCACGCGGGTGGGGTCGAACACGGTGGTCCGCGTCAACGTGCGGATCCTGTCGGCCACCAACCGCAACCTCGAGGACGCGATCGTGGCGGGTGGGTTCCGCAGCGACCTCTACCACCGGCTCAAGGTGGTGACGATCGGGATTCCCGCCCTCCGCGAGCGGGCCGGCGACATCCCCCTGCTCATCGAGCACTTCACGAAACAGTTCGCCAAGCGCCACGGCAAGACGATCAAGGGCGTGTCCCTGGCGGCGCGGGTCACGCTCGGCTCCTTTCCCTGGCCCGGCAACGTGCGGCAGCTGCGCAACGTGATCGAGAGCATGGTGGTGGTCGATTGCGACGAGACGCTCGACGTCGACGACCTGCCGTTGGAACTCGAGCCGGGGGCCGCGACGGCCGCGACCGCCGCCGACGCCGGCACGGGCCTGGCGGCGCTCGTGGGGCGGCCGCTGGAGGAGGTGGAGAAGATCTTCATCACCGAGACGCTCAAGCTCACCGGCGGCAACCGCGAGCAGGCCGCCGAGCTGCTCGGCATCGGCGAGCGGACGCTGTACCGCAAGATCAAGGAATTCAACCTCTCCTAGCATGGCACGCATCCACACGTTGCCGACCTCGGTCGTGAACCGCATCGCCGCCGGTGAGGTGGTGGAGCGGCCGGCGAGCGTCGTCAAGGAACTGCTCGAGAACGCCCTCGACGCCGGCCCGTCACGGATCGACGTGGCGCTCGACCAGGGGGGCGTCGCGCTCGTCCGGGTCGTGGACGACGGCGGCGGCATCGAGCCGGACGATCTCAGGCTGGCGGTCTCGCCCCACGCCACGAGCAAGCTGCGGGTCGCCGAGGACCTGGAGCGGATCGACACGCTCGGCTTCCGCGGCGAGGCCCTGGCCAGCATCGGCGAGGTCGCCCGGCTGGTGATCCGCTCGCGGGTGCCCGGGGGCGAGGGCGCCATGCTCGAGGTGGACGGCGGCCGGGTGGGAGCCGTGACGCCGCACGGCGGCGCCCCCGGGACGACGGTGGAGGTGCCCCAGCTCTTCGGCAACGTGCCGGCGCGCCGCGCGTTCCTGCGGTCTCCGCAGACGGAGTGGGCCCACGCGTCCGACGCCTTCGTCCGCACGGCGCTCGCCCACCCCGAAGTGGCGATGTCGCTCGTCCACAACGGCCGCCGCGTGCACGACCTCGCGGCGACGGATTCCTCGCGCGTGCGGATCGGCGACCTGTTCGGGGCCGCCCTCGCGGAGCGGCTCGTGGAGGTCGAGTCGGTCGACGGCGAGGTGGCGGTGCGCGGACTCGTGGGCCGGCCCGAGGACGACGTGGCGGGCACCCGCCTGCAGCACCTGTTCGTGCGGGGCCGGCCGTTCCGCGACCGCTCCATCCTGCACGCCGTGCAGGAGGCCTACCGCGGCCTGCTGCTCTCCGGCCGGCAGCCGATCGTGTTCCTCTGGCTCGACCTGCCGGCCGACGCCGTCGACGTCAACGTGCACCCGGCGAAGATGGAGGTGCGGTTCCGCGATCCCTCGCGGCTCTACCGCCTCGTGCTCGCGGCCCTGCGGACCCGCTTCCTCGCCCCCGACGCCACGGCCACGCGGCTCGTGCCTCCCGCTGTCCGCGAGCCATGGGCCGCGGAGTCCGTGCCCCCGCTGTTCCGTCCGTTCGACACTGCGGCGGCCGCGGCGACCGTGGCGGCCCCCGCCTGGCGGCCGGCCGCTGCCGGCGCCGCGCCGCAGGCCCGCGACGCCTGGGAGGCGGCCGAGACCGAGCGGGCCGCCGGCGCGGCGGACGAATTGGCGGTGCAGATGCACGACCGGTACATCGTGGTCGAGAGCCCCGACGGCATCGAGGTCATCGACCAGCACGCGCTCCACGAGCGGATCCTCTACGAGCGGTTCAAGACGGCCGTGACGACCGACGGCCTGGAGGTGCAGCGGCTGCTCGTGCCCGAGCGGCTCGACCTCGCCCCCGGCGAGGCCGAACTCGTGGAGCGGCACGCCGCCACCCTCGAGCGCGCCGGCCTGCAGGTGGAGCCGTTCGGCGGTGCCACGGTCGTGGTGCTGTCGAAGCCGGCGCTCGCGGGCCGCACCTCCGCGGCCACGATCGTCCGGGAGGCGCTCGACCGGCTCGCCACCGCGTCGGCCGCGGGGGGCGATCCGGCCCTCCTCGTCGACGAGGTGCTCCACGGCCTCGCCTGCCGGGCCGCCATCAAGGCCGGCGACGCCCTCTCGCAGGCGGAGGTCGACGCGCTGGTCCGAGATCGCCGCGGCGTCCGCGAGTCGCACCATTGCCCCCACGGACGGCCCACGTCGCTGACGCTGTCGCGGCAGGATCTCGATCGCCAATTCCGCCGCACCTGAAGACCCGGCCCGGAGGACCGACATGATCTGCGTGAGCAGCGGCCGCGGCCGCCACCGGCACGTGATCGCGGAGCACCGCCACCTCGCCGACCAGGGCATCAAGCTGGTGGAACTGCGGCTCGACTACATCCAGGGCCCGGTGCAGGTGCAGCGGCTCATCAAGGACCGGCCCTGCCCGGTGATCGTGACCTGCCGCCGCGCGGTCGACGGCGGCCGCTGGGAGCACTCCGAGGAGGAGCGGCTGGTGCTGCTGCGGACCGCCATCGTCGAGGGCGCCGACTACGTCGACCTCGAGGACGAGGTGGCGGCCAAGGTGCCGCGCTACGGGAAGACGAAGCGGATCGTCAGCCACCACGACTTCGCCAAGACGCCCGCCGACCTGTCGCGGCTCCACAAGCGGCTGGTCGAGCTCGACGCCGACATCGTCAAGATCGCCACGATGGCCAACCACCCCACCGACAACCTGCGGATGCTGGAGATGGCCCAGGCCAGCCGCGTGCCCACCGTGGGCATCTGCATGGGCGAGATCGGCGTGCCCACGCGGATCCTCGCGGGCCGGGCGGGAGCCCCCTTCACCTACGCCACCTTCAGCGAGGACCGCGTGCTCGCCCCGGGCCAGATCGGCTGGCACAAGATGCGCGACGTCTACCGCTACGACTCGATCACCCGCGCCACGAAGGTGTTCGGCGTGGTCGGCGACCCGGTCACGCAGAGCATGAGCCCGATCGTCCACAATGCCGCGTGTGCCGCGGCGGGCATCGACGCGGTCTACCTGCCGTTCCGCGTGCCGGCCGAGCAGGTGGACGAGTTCCTGTCCCACGCCCGTCGCTGGCCGCTGGCCGGCCTGAGCGTGACGATCCCGCACAAGGAGGCGATCCTCAAGCACGCCGGGCGGCAGGACGAGCTCGTGCAGCGCATCGGCGCCGCCAACACGCTCGCCTTCGGCCCGGACGGGGTCGCCGCGTTCAACACCGACGCCACCGGGGCGATCGAGAGCCTGCAGGCCGCCCTGACCGACCACGACGCCGCCGCGCCCGCCGAGGGCATCGGGGTGAAGACCGCGATCGTGCTCGGCGCCGGCGGAGCGGCCCGCGCGGTGGCCTTCGTGCTGCGGCAGCGCGGGGTGGAGGTGACGATCGCCTCGCGGACGCTCGACCGCGCCAGGCAGATCGCCGCCGACGTCAACTGCAAGGCCGTCGACTGGGCGCACCGCTACCGCGTGCCCTACGACTGCATCGTCAACGCCACGCCGGTCGGCATGCATCCGAACGTCGACGAGACGCCCTACGACAAGCAGCACCTCAAGAGCTACATGGTGGTGTTCGACACCGTCTACAATCCGGAGAACACGCTGCTCGTGAAGGAGGCCCGGTCGATCGGCTGCAAGATCGTCACGGGAGTCGACATGTTCGTGCGCCAGGCGGCGATCCAGCACCAGCTCTGGCACGGGGCCGAGCCTCCGGTCGCCGTGATGCGGGAGGCGCTCAAGCAGGCCACGGGGCCGGCGAAGCAGCGCGGGTGAGGCGCCACATGCCCCGGATCACGCTGGTCGGCTACCGCGGCACCGGCAAGTCGACCGTCGCGGCCCTGCTCGCCGACCGCTACGGCTGCGGCTGGGTCGACGCCGACGTGGTGCTCGAGGAGCGGCTGCAGACCACGATCGCGACGCTCGTGCGCGAGCGGGGCGAGGCGGCGTTTCGCGAGGCGGAGACCACGCTCCTCCACGAGCTGCTCGCCGCCCCGACCGGCGTGCTGGCGACCGGCGGGGGCGTGGTGCTGCGGCCCGACAACCGCGACCTGCTGCGGCGCCGCGGCCGGCCGGTCGTCTGGCTGACCGCACCGGCCGACGTGCTCCGCGGCCGGCTCGCCGCCGACCCGCTCACGCGAGACCGCCGCCCGGCGCTCGCCGGCGCTGATCCGCTCGCCGAGATCGACGCGGCGCTCGCGGCCCGCGGGCCGCTCTACCGGGAGGTCGCCGACGCCGCGTTCGACACGGCCGCGGCGACGCCGGCGGCGGTGGCCGGCCGGATCGCGGCGTGGATCGATGCGCGACCCGGCAATGGCGCGCGGCCGGAGGGCGGCCGATGACGCCCGACCTCCTTGGGCGAGCGGGCGAGTTGGCGGCCGCGGCCGCCTGCGGCGCGGTCGTCGGCTGGATCGTGACCCGGGCGGTCGCGCGGCTCGTCGAGGCCCCGTCGCGGCCGGGGTCGGCCGGCGGCGGCGTCACGGATGCCGTCGTGATCGCGTGCTGCGCCGCCGCGGCCGCGGCGCTGTGGTGGTG
>JBJTIV010000004.1:0-10201 GCA_046095145.1 Planctomycetaceae bacterium | reverse complement strand
GGCCGACATCGCCCCGTCATCGGGATGGCGGGTCGGGGTTGCCCGTGCCATCTCGTCCGGACGTTCGCTGCAGCCCCCCGGGCTTTGGCTCACTCGTAGGCGTCTGCGCTCCGCGGGCACCGATCCGCCGGAGGCGGATTGGTCGATGCCTGCGACCGCCGCCCGTCCGGCCACACCTCGGCTGTGGCCGCGACGGGCCGAGCTGACGGGGCCATGGATGGCCCGTCAGCGCTGCAGGAAGATCCCGGTCGCGTACCAGATGCCGTTGCCGCCCCGGCGGATGTCGTAGCCATAGGCCGCCTGCGGGCCGCTCACCGACCGCCAATGGCCCGGCGACTGCCGCCAGCTGGCCACGCAGTCGACGCAGGAGTCGAGCAGGTCCTGGTTCGCCCAGCTCTCGGCGCAGACTTCCGACGCCCCGCCCGCGCCCCCGAGCCCGCCTGCGATCCGCTGCGACCGCGAGTCCCAGCCGTGATGGCCCTGCCGGCGAATGGCGGCCTGGTGACCGGAGTGGGCCGCGGCCTCCTGGCAGAGCATGGGATCGCAACTGCCGCCGGTGCTCTGCGGACGCTCGGGGTGGATCCGCACGGCGAGAATCATCGAGCGCTGCGTGAGCGAGCCGGGCGGCAGGGACGCCAGCGCGTCGATGTGATCGGGCTGGAAGCGGTAGTACTTGCCCGGCGTGCGCGGCAGGATCGAGACCACCCGGCCGTCCCATTCCGGGTGGGCGTGGTCGATCACGACCACGCCCGGCCCGCGGCGCATCTCGGCGAGCGAGGGATCGGCCATGAGGGTCGCGGCCGCCGGGCCGGTGACGCGGCAGAACACCCAGGGCGTGCCGGCGCCGGCGAACCGCGCGCGGACGTCGGCCCGCTCGAGGTGGCTGCCGACCACGTCGGCGCCGGAGTCGGACTCGATCGATACGAGCAGCATCGCGTGGGCCTCGCGGGCGGCGGCGAGCGCGGCTGCGTAGTCGTCGATCTGCTGCACGTCCTCGGCGGCGACGGATCGCGCCGCGAGTCCCGCGGAGACGAGCAGGGCGAGCGCGACGCAGGTCGTGGTCGGACGGATGACGGACGGCATGGAACACCTCGATGCGGGGCGTGGTTCAGGCTCCGGCGTGGATGCCGGAGCGGGGGCGGATTCGACGGCCTGCCGCGGCGGTCAGCAAGTGGCCGGCCTGCGAAAAAGCGCGCGTCCACACGGCCGCGCAACGACTTGCGTCGCGGCGTGCACGCGGGAAGTCGAGCGGTGCCCGATGCTTGCGTCGCACCCGCGAAAAATCCCGCGATTCCCGGCCGTCCCCGGCCCCCGGGCGTCAGTCGTTCGCGGTGGCCTGCGGCACGGGCGGCTCGAAGCGGCGCACCCAGATCGAGCGGAACTGTACCGGGTCGCCGTGGTCCTGGAGCATGATCGGCAGCGCGTCGGCGTGGGCCTCGTAGGCCGGAGGCTGATGCCAGAAGGTGGACCCGAGGATGACGGTGTCGGAGTGGATCGCCACGCCGTTGTGCAGCATGCTCACGCGGCCCGGCGCCTCGAGCGCGCCATCGGCCCGGAACCGCGGCCGCGTGAACAGGATGTCGTAGGTCTGCCAGGCTCCGGGCGGGCGGCAGGCGTTCACGGCCGGCGGCCGCTGCTTGTAGAGGGCGCCGCACTGGCCGTCGGGGTACGTCAGCGGTCCGTCGCTGCCGTCCGCGAACGAGTCGAGCACCTGGATCTCGTAGCGGCCCATGAGAAACACACCCGAGTTGCTGCGGCCCTGCCCGCGGCCCCTGGCCGGGGCCACGGTGCGGAACTCCACGTGGAGGTGGCAGTCGCCGAACCCGTCCCGCGTCTCGATCGCGCCCTTGCCGACCGTGGCGACGCCGTCGGCCACCGTCCAGGCGTCGCCGCGGCGCCAGGCGTAGAGGCTCGTGCCGTCGAACAAGACGACGGCGTCGGCCGGCACGGCCGCCGGGCCGGCGGGTTCGGGCCCCGGATCGACGACCGCCGGCCGCGGCCACTCGATCGCCATCCGCCACTCGCCGCTGGGCAGCGCGCGGCCCCGCAGCTGCAGCCGCCGGCCGCGGATCGACGCGGTGAGCGCGCGGGCCTCGGCCTCGGCGGCGGCCACGGGGAGGCCGGCGGGCACCCCGGGCCGCAGGTGGCCGGCGGCGGCGAGATAGGCGTCGCGCAGCACCCGCAGCCGTGCCGTCACCTCCGGCATGAAGGGGGCGAGTCGCTGCGGCAGGTCGGCCGCGGTGGCGGCCCGGCCGTCGCCGAGGCCCGCGAGCACGGCACGGGCGATCTCGAGGTGACCCTCGTCATCCGGATGGACGGCGTCGGCCGCGAAGGCGAAGGCGGGATCGGTCCGCCGCCGCTCGGCGAGCGCCTCGCGCAGCGGCCCGTGCACGTCGATCACGAGCCAGCCGTCCTCGCGCTTCTCCACGAGCCAGCGGGCGTAGGCGGTGAGCACCGCGTCGTAGTCGACTGCGCCGGCGGGGCCGGCCACGCCCGGCGGGCCGCCGTACGGCGGCGGCGTGAGGTGCACGATCCTGGCCCCGGTCCTCCCGACCGCGGCGTGCAGCCGCTCCATGCCGCGCCGGAACGCCGTGAACCGTTCCTCGTCGAGCGGCTGGTAGATGCCGCAGTTCATCCCGTAGCACGCCACGACGACGTCGGGCCGCACCAGCCGCAGCACCCGGTCGAGACGCTCGGCCAGGTCGGGCCGCGGAAACCTCCCGCCCGCATGACCGTCCTCGGAGAGCCCTGACACGGTCTCTGCCGACAGGCCGCAGTCGATCACCTCGGCCGCGGTGCCGCGGTCCTCCATCCAGGCGACGACGTGGGCCAGCCACCGCCCGTCGTGGGTGATCGAATCACCGAGCACCAGCACGCGCGAGGCGTCGAGCAGCGTCTCGGCGGAGAGCGTCGGGGCCGGCGGATCGGCGGCGAGAACGAGGCCCGCGGCGAGCCAGGCCGCTCCGAGGAGCGCGGCTCGTGGGACGCCGTTCATGGCGCGGTCGGCTCGACCTCGGCGTTGGCCTGCGGCGCGGGTGCCGCGGCCGCATCGCCGGCCCCCGCGCCGTCCACGTCGAAGGTGAGCACGTCTTCGTACTCGCGCCGCTCCCAGCCGGTCACCATGCCCGGCTGCGCGGGGTCGAGGATGGGAAACGCATACACCGGAGTGATCGTCACGGTGAAGCCGCCACCCTCGTCCTTGCGCGCGACGTTCACCTCCACGTGTCCGTAGTGCTTGCCGCCCGAGAGCAGCGTGTCGCCGTCCCAGCGCTCGGGCGCGTGATCGTCGGCCACGAAGATCTGCTTGTCGTTGAACAGCCCCGGATGCGGAGCCGCCAACAGATCGCCGCCGATGCCGACGTCGAAGAAGTGGATGCCGTCGGCGAACGAGTGCTCGTACATGCCGCCATGGGCCGTGAACACCGCACGGACGCCGTGCTCCTTGAGGAGGCCGGAGAGCGCCCGCAGCGGCAGCCCGGAGTGCTCGCTGAACCTCACGCCCGACCCCGGCGGCAGCCCGCCCCGGCTGCTCGTGTAGGGGGCGTGGTGGAAGGCCACGAACGTGATCGCCCCGCGGTCCCGGGCGGCGGCGAGTTCGCGGGAGAGCCAGGCATGCTGCTCCGAGCCCGGCGCGTAGTCGGGAACATGCGGTGCGTCCTTGCGGTCGAGCAGGAGGTTCGTGTCGTCGGCCGCCCCGTCGCTGCCGCCGTTGGAGGTGTCCAGGGCCAGCAGCGTGACGGGTCCGAAGTCGATCCGCCAGTAGCGGCCCTCGTGCAGTTCGTCGGTGGCGCCGTTGGCGGGGTGCTCGAAGTAGGTGACGAACTTGCGGGCGGCCCGCAGGGTGGCGGCGGCCGAGTAGCCTCCCAGGTCGCGGAGTGGTTCCGTGGCCGTCGGTCCCCCGCACAGGTCATTCTCTCCGGGCAGGGCGGCCAGCGGCACCCGCGCGGCGAACGCGCCGAAGCCGCCCGCGTTGTGTCGCCAGAACTCATCCCAATCCCGCTGTTCGCCGCCGTTCTCCACGAGGTCGCCGAGCACGCAGGCGAGCACCGGGTTGCCGGACCGCAGGCTCTCGGCGGCCCGTGCGGCCATGAGCGCGAGGTTCATGCGGTAGCCGGTGGTCTGGTCGACGGGATACTCCTTGACCCACGCGGGTCGCGGCCTGCCGGGCACCGCCGGCGGCGCGGGCCACTCGGCCCGCGACTCACGGGATTCAGGCTGGGTGGCCGGCTCGCCGTAGAGGAACAGCCGCACGCCACCTCCCCGGCCCACCTCGCCGGGTCGCGGCGCCGTGGTGAGCACGGCCTTAAGCGTCTCGCCGTCCTGTGTCACGGAGTAGGGGTAGCTCGTGGAGGGCTCGAGGCCGGTGACGCGCACCGAGTGCATGTACGGTGGCGACGCATGCTGCATCTCGATCGGTTCGGCGTCGTGGTAGTCGAGGTCACGGACGAGCACCGGCTTGGACTCGAGTGTGGCGCCGTTGCACTCGATCGTGCCCGCCGTGCCCTGCTCCGAGAACCAGCGCACCGTCATCGCGTCGGCGGCGGGGTTGAGGAGATAGGGACGCACGCGGAACTGCCGAGCCGCATCGGGCTCGGCGGCCCATGTCGCGCGCGGGACGGCGAGCGCGACTGCGGCGCACAGGCAGATGGCACGGCCAAGCGTCACGAGGCGGTCTCCGGCAGGCGGGTGGCGGTGCGATCCACCGCCCACCACCGCAGCATACCCGCGCCCACCACGCTCCGCGAGGCGTGGCCCCCATCGTCAGGGGGCGGCCTGCGCGCCGGAACGGATGGCGAACAGATGGCTCTTGTTGGCGATGTAGAGCGTGTCGCCCACGGCGATGGGGGTCGAATAGACGCTGTTGCCCATGTTGATCTCGGCCAGGATCTCCTTGTCGCGGCCGAGCCTGAAGATCGTGATGTCGCCGTCCTCGTCGCCGATGTAGACCTTCCCGTCGGCCACCAGCGGAGAGCCCCAGCTGGCGGCGAGCATGTCGTGCGTCCAGAGGGGCTTTCCGGTCTTCACGTCGAGGCAGTGGACGAGGCCGCTGAAGTCGGCGACGAACAGGAGCCCGTCCTGGATGGTCACCGTGCCGCAGGTGCGATGCATGGTCTCCTCGAAGTCGAGCTTCCCGTCGCCGTCGGAGTCGCAGCCGGGATAGTGCCACACGGCGGCCGAGTTGGGATTGGGCCGGGCGACCTCCCCCTGCTCCCGGATCACCGCCTGCTCGCGGCGCCGCGGCAGGGGCGTGTCGGGCGCGTCGACGTGCACGGCCAGTTCGCTCGACACGTCGCCCCGCTTCGTGGGGTCGATGCACCACAGGTGGCCCACGCCCTCGCCGTGCTCGGGGTCCTCGCCCACGGCCACGTAGACGAGACCGTCGTGGACGACGGGCGTGCCGATGATGTGATTGCGGTCGGCGCGGCCGCCGAGCGTGTACTTCGACTCCTTGGGGTTGCAGTCGAACTCCCACAGCTTCTTGGCGCGGCCGTTCTCGCCGCGGGCGTCGAAGGCGTAGACCCAGCCGTCGCCGCCCCCGAAGATCGCCTGCGGCACGCCACCGATCTCGACGTAGGCCGGGCTCGACCACTGCCCGTGGAGCACGTTGGCCCCGGGCGTGGCGTCGGCCCACAGCACCCGGCCGTCGCGCTTGTCGAGGCACAGGAAGCTCGGCGCCTCGGCGTTGGGAAGGTTGATGTGGCCCTCGTCGACGCCGTTGCTCGTGATCACGAACAACAGGTCGCCGGCGCTCGTGACGCTGCAGGAACACATGTTGTGCTGCGACACGCCGAGTTGCTTCATCATGTCGAGCACCCAGACCGCGTCGGCCTCGTCGTCGGCCTGGGCCTTCTCCGCCGTGAAGGGTCCGTCGTTCTCGCCGTCGCGGAAGCCCGCCGTGTCGAGGCACTTCACCTCACCGCGGCTGGTCACGTACCACAGCCGGTCGCCCTCCACGAGCGGCGCGCAGCAGATGCCTTGCAGCGGCCAGTCGTGGACGCGGCCGGTGGGCAGCTTCTCGCTGGAGTCCTGCCAGAGGAACGAGCCGTCCCGCGCGTCGAAGGCCAGCAGGCAGCCGAGGTCGACCGTCGGTGGATACCGCTTCAGCCAGCCCTTGCCGTTGTTCGTGCCCACGTAGACCTGGCCGCCGGCGACGACCGGATTGCCGTAGGACTGGCTGCCGAGCGCCGCCACCCAGGCCACGTTCGCGCTCGTCTCGGGATTCCAGGCGCCCGTGTCGGGGTCGAACTCGCCGGGCTGCCACTGCGTCGGCAGGTTGGTCGCGGCGGGCACGTTGTTGCGCTGCGGCGACCCGCCCCACTGATTCCACTCGGCGGCCCGCGCCCCGGCCGGGGCGAGGGCGAGTAGGAGGGCGAACGACTGACACGGGTTCACGGCACTGCCTCCACGGACACGTTGTCGATGGCGATCTCGGAATCCTTCGAGTTGCCGAAGAAGCCGGGGCTGCCCTGGAGGTTGCCAGTCTCGTGGACGGCCTCGATCGTCCAGGCCGCGGGCTCCGGCTCGCCCCGGGGCCAGACCTTGCCGGCGAGCACGGCGGCCGGGCCGCGGGTGCGGGCCGCGAACTTCCTCGGCTCCCTGCGGCCCGCCTCCCAGGCGCAGGGGATCGTCTTGGAGAAGTGGGTGGCCACCTGCGGCGGCCAGGACCGCAGCTGGAGCTGCTGGCTCGCCCCCATCAGGTCGAGCGTGTAGCGCTGGGCGATGAGCCCCATGTCCGGCAGGCGGGCCTTCTCGAGCGCCGCGGCCGTGCCGAACTTCTGCGCGAAGGCGTCGGCGTCGGTGGCGGCCGCCCGCGGCTCGGCCGAGGCGGGCGAGCCCGGCGCCGCCACGCCCGTCTCCTGCGCGCGGAAGTCGGCCTGGATGCAGTAGTCGTGGAGGCCGATCGGGCCGATCCAGCCCTGGCTGCGGGTGCCCTTGGGGATCGTGGTCACCTTGACGAGGCACTTCGAGCCGTCGACCTCGCGGACCACGTGGCGGTAGCGCATCCCGATCCAGGGCAGCGGCGGCTCACCCTTCACGACGCCCGTCTTCGGATCGGCGGAGAGCGGGATGTCCTCGAAGTCGAACCGCCAGGGCAGCGGCGGCATCGAGCGGATCCGGGCCTTGCCCTCGAGAGCCCCGACCCGCGCCGTGACGATCGCCGCGGCGTGCACCCCGGGCGGCGCGGTGTAGTCGCCCTCCGGCGTGACGGTGCCGGCCGAGGCGGAGAACTCCGCGGGTGACTCCTTCACGAACCGGCCGCCGGCGTCGAACAGCCGCGCCCGCAGCCGCACCGTCTGGCCCGCGGCCACCTGGGCCTCGGCCGGCACGACCTGCACCCACGCCGGCTCGCTGGCGGGCGACGTGGTGGTCGCCGACACCTCCTGGGCCGTAGTCGCCCGCGGCTCAACGCGTGCGTGGGGAGCCACGGGCGGCCGCCCGAGGCAGTAGAGGCGGGCTCCCGTGGTGAGGTAGACGAGTCCGTGCCACGCAATCGGCGAGGCCGTCACCTCGTCGTCGGGCGGCAGTCGCAGTCTCGCCACGACCTTGAGGCCGTCGGACGTGGGCTCGAGCACGTGCCAGCCGCTCGTGGAGCAGATCCAGATGCGGCCGTCCACGACCAGCGGGCTGCCGCGGACGATCGTGCCCAGGAGTTTCACCGGCTTGCCGACGGGCTCCCCGGTGCCGCGGTCGAACGCGAACACCTTGGCGCCGTCGTCGACGAAATAGACGCGCTCGCCGAGCATCACGGGCATCGCCCGGCCGGCCATCACGCCCTTCCGCTGCCACAGCGACGTGGTGTCGGTGATGTCGCCGATGCCCGTGGCCTTGAAGGCCAGCGCCACGCCCATCGAGGTGTTGTCGAGGTTCTCCTCGGCCTGTGACATGTAGACGGTGTCGCCGGCCACGAGCGGCGCCACGTTGAGCCCGCGGCGCGAGAGCCGCCGGAACCACTGGGCCTTGCCCGTCCGCGGCTGGAAGTTCCACACGGCGCCGTCGCTCGAGCCGAAGACCAGCGCCGCCTGGCCGCCGAGCGCCGCGAGCGAGGGCGTGCTGTAGGTCGTGTCCTCGGGCAGTTCCTTCGTGCCGGCCATCCAGCGGACCTCGCCGGTCGCCCCGTCCATCCCCAGGAACCGGTGGGCGGGCCGTGCCGTGTCGCCCCAGCCGGTGACCACGGCGCTGGCGATGACGAGGTCCTCGAACACGACGGGAATGTTCGTGCGGCCGCCGTAGGTGGACAGGAAACCGAACTCCTCGTGCAGCGACCGCTGCCACTTCGTGGTCCCGGTGACGGCGTCGATCGCGGTGAAGACGCCGCACACGCCGTGGGCGAAGACCGTGTTCGTGGCCGGGTCGGCGACGACCGCCGACCAGCCCACCCGCTCGGCCGGCACGTCGGAGAGGTAGACGTTGAACACGTTTTCCCAGAGTTTCCGGCCGGTGAGGGCGTCGAGGCAGAGCACCTTCTCCGCCTCCTCGCGGGTGCCCGGCTTGTGCCGGACGAGCGTGTACAGCCGCCCGTCCAGGATCACGGGCGTCGAGATCCCGCCGGCCTCGGCGCTCTTCCAGAGGACGTTGGCACCGGTCTCGGGGTCGAACGTGGTCACGGCCGGCGGCCCGCCGGCCTGCCGGTCCTGTCCCGGGCCGCGCCAGTCGGGCCAGTCCTGGCTCGAGACGGTCCCATCCGCGCCGCGGCAGGGTGCCGCCACGACCGCGACCGCCGCCAGGACGGCCGCGGCGACGAGAGCCGCTCGAGCGCTGGCCGGGGCGGTCATGGGAGCGAAGTCCGGGGACGGGGCCGCGTCGGTCGGCCGACGGTCTGGTACCGCGTGCCCAGTGTATCGTGGTGCAGAGCCGTCGCCCACGATCCCGCGGTGCCTTCCGTGTCGACTCCCCGACCGACCCGTGCGTCCGCCCGCAAGTCGCCCGCCGGCGCGGACAAACCCGCCGAGCGCGTCGTCGCGGAGAACCGCCGCGCGCGGCACGACTACGAGATCCTCGACACGCTCGAGTGCGGCATCGCGCTGGTCGGCAGCGAGGTGAAGAGCCTGCGCGGCGGCCGCATGAGCCTCGACGAGGCCTATGGGCGGGTCGACGGCGGGGAGGTCTGGCTCGTGGGCTGCGACATTCCCGAGTACGAGAAGGCCAACCGGCTCAACCATGTGCCGAAGCGGCCGCGGAAGCTGCTCCTGCACCGCCGCGAGATCGCGAAGTTCGCCTCCCACGCGTTCGACAAGGGGCTCACGCTCGTCCCGCTGAAGATGTACTTCAAGGACGGCCGCGTGAAGGTGCTGATGGGCGTGGGCCGGGGCCGCAAGGCCCACGACAAGCGGGAGCACCTCAAGGCCAAGACGGCCCGCCGCGAAATCGAAGCGGCCCTCCGCGGGAGGTCCCGCCGAGGGCCGTGAAGCCGTCGTCGCGAGTCCGGCCGGTCGGCCGGAACCGAATCAGTCTTCGTCGGCGACCGCCACCGCGGACGACTCGGTCGAGTCCTCCGGATGCCACAGGGGCATACCCCGCTGGATGCGGTCGGCGAGGATGTCGATCTTCTGCCGCGAGCCGGCCGGAGCGGTCGTCGGGGCGAACTCCGCCGTGCACTGCGGCTCGAAGTTCTCGTCGTGGCCGTAGAGCTCGATGATCTCGAAAACGTTGCGAATCCGTGCCATCGGAAACCAATCACCCTTCGTCAACAAAAGGAACGCGTCGCCCTGCGGGCCGACGGGACGATCCCGCGGACCCAGGGCCGTGATCTCCCGTGCCTCGAGCCACCGGTGGACGACGGGACCGGAACGGTCCCTCGCAAGGTGGCGCACGACCCGTGGACGGGACGGCCCCGGGGGGCCGCGGCGGATCGCGCACGTCCGACGTCGAACCGACGCGGACACCGCCATTATGGACCCGCGCTCGCGCGAGTCAAACAATCTTTCGCGCGGCTGACTTTTCCGCGAAAACGCGGCCCGCGACGGCCGTGATTGTCCGGCACAATCGCCGCGAATTACCATTCCAGAAGTGCTCGCGGGGTTCACGGGCGGCCGAGGCCGTCCGCCGGCCGGGGCTGGCCGTGGTCGGCGGGGGGTGGCGTCCCGCCGCCGCCGGCGGAGGGGCCGGGTCGGCGCTGGCGCGGGTTCGTCCCGGGCCGGGGGTGGGGGTCGCCGACGAAGACTGATTCGGTTCCGGCCGACCGGCCGGACTCGCGACGACG
>JBJTIV010000003.1:0-3958 GCA_046095145.1 Planctomycetaceae bacterium | reverse complement strand
GCGCATCACGGTCGGAACGGCCAGATGAGCGGCGCCAGGGCCACCGTGACGGCCATCACGATCAGGTTCAGCGGGCCGCCGAAGCGGACGTAGTCGCTGAACTTGTAGCCGCCCGGGCCATGGAGAAGACCGGCCTCGCGGAGTCGATCGCCCGCGCCACCATCGCGCAGGCCGGCGACCACCCCCATCTCATCCTCGCGGCGCTGTACCTGGTGGCGATGCTGTCCACGGAGCTCATGAGCAACAACGCCGCCGCGGTGCTCACGTTCCCCATCGCCTGGCATACGGCCGCCGACCTCGACATGAGCCCGCTGCCGTTCGTGATGGCGATCACCGTGGCCGCGAGCTGCGGCTTCGCCACGCCGATGGGCTACCAGACCAACCTCATGATCTACGGCCCGGGCGGCTACAAGTTCAGCGACTACGTCCGCTTCGGCGGCCCGCTGAACCTGATCGTGATGGCCGTCACGGTGGCCCTGGCGCCGCTCATCTGGCCGTTCCGACCGTGATGCGCGGTGGTTCCGGCCAGCCGGCTGTTGCGGCGCGTCCCGACGGCATACCTTGGTCTCACCGGTGGCCGCATGAGCGACATCCTCTTCCATTATCACCGCGTCAACCACACGACCTGGTTCTACCTGGCGTCGCTCCTGTCGCTCGCGCTGTTCTTCAAGTTCAACCGCGTGTGGAGCGTGCGGAACGTCGATCTCGTCGGGCTGATCCTCCTGGCCCCGGGCCTGCT
Organism: Planctomycetaceae bacterium; assembly: GCA_046095145.1. Lineage (GTDB taxonomy): Bacteria > Planctomycetota > Planctomycetia > Pirellulales > UBA1268 > QWPN01. The sequence goes on along the minus strand of JBJTIV010000003.1, from coordinate 3,219 downwards.
GACGTACGCAGATGGCATCAACAATGCCGCCACGAACTTGCAGGCCATCGGCTTCAACTGGCTGTTCATCGTGTCGGGGATGCTCCTGGTGCGGATGCTCGTGGACTCGACGATGGTCCGCCGGCCCATGCTCGACCCGAACCTCACGACCGGGGGTCTCATCTTCCTGGGTGCGTCACTCTTGGTGTTCCTGCTGGCCAACGTGATCACGCTGCCGGCGCAGCGCGTCGACCTGGCCGGCGCGGCGGCGGCCGACCGGCTGCGGGCCGGCGAGGCGCGCGTCGACACCGACCAGCTCGCGCGGCTGGGGCCGGGCTACCCGCTGCTGGTCCTGCTGCCGCAGATCTCCACGCAGCAGCTGTTGGGTGATCCGGATGCCGACGCCGCCGCCCCGCCGGGCGAGCCGGGCCGCCGCGTGCTCTACGAGACCACCGCGAAGTTGATGGCCATCCTCTCGCAGCTGGCGATCGTGGCCGGGATGGTGGTGATCGGCTGGCGGCATTTCGAGAACGTGCGACTGGGCATCGCGGCCGCCGTGCTCTACCTGCTCCTCCCCTACACCGCCACGATGACCGGCCACGTCGACCACGCGCTGCCGGGGGCGCTCGTGCTCTGGGCGGTGGCGGCCTACCGGCTGCCGATCCTCGCCGGCGTGCTCGTGGGGCTGGCCATCGGGGTCATCTATTACCCGATGTTCCTCCTGCCGCTGTGGTGCAGCTTCTACTGGGAGCGGGGCGTGCGCCGGTTCGGGGTGGGCGTGGCGGCGGCCCTGGGCGCGCTCGTCGTGGCCCTCTGGCTCACCTCCCCCGACGCCGCCGTGTTCAGCGGGCAGCTGCGACAGATGTTCGGTTGGATCTTCCCCAACGAGGTGTCGCTGGAGGGCTTCTGGAAGCTGCCGGGCAAGGATCCCGTCTACCGGCTGCCGGTGCTCGCCCTGTTCGTGGCGATGATGGCCACGTTCGCGATCTGGCCCGCGCCCAAGAACCTGGGCACGCTCATGAGCTGCTCCGCCGCCGTGCTGCTCGGCAGCCAGTTCTGGAAGGCGCACAACGGCGGCCTGTTCATGGCCTGGTATCTGCCCGTGCTGCTCCTGGTCGTGTTCCGGCCGAACCTCGAGAACCGCGTGGCCATGCTCATGCTCGAGCCCGACCGCACCCGCCGCCGCCGCGCCGCCTGACGCCGTGCACCCCGGGCGGCATGATCGCTCCGGCAGGAAGCCCGGAGCGCGAGCGACGGGAAAGCGGGCGGCAGGCTAGTACGGTTCCGCGATGACTGGTTGAGGTGACGGACCGCATTCCCCGCGCTCGCTGATGTTCCGCTCGGGGCGGCGGTCGAGACTGGATGCGTCCGTGCAAGCCCCGGGCGGAAGCCCGGGGACCCCGCGTCGCGGCGGAGACCGTCCGCCATGCCGACGATGCCGCAGGGTTCTCGGCCGGCACGCTCGATCCGCATGGAGGCCGGGAGCCGGGGTCACCCGGAGTCCCCCAGCTACCGCCGGGGGCTTCCTTCGGGATGCAGTCCCCTTGCGCCGCGTGCGACGGCGGAAAGGATTCCATCCACTACGGTGCGCGGCGCGGGTCGAAGTCGGGGCACTCCCGCGCGGCCAGCCACCGCCGCCAGGCTGCCACGTCCCACGCGAAGTTCTGGTCCGTCAGCGCCACCAGCGCCTCGAGCACGCGGTCGTTGCGGACCATGACGGCCACGGGCTTCGGGCCGCCGCCCATCGACAGGCCGCCGCCGGACGGCGTGAACGCGACCGTCGTCGAGCCCGGTGCCGTGCCGTCGCCCTGCATGACGACGTGCTTCGTCTCCAGGCTGCCGATGAGCGCGGCCAGCGCGACGGGCTCGCCGAGGCGGCCCAGCGCCTCCGCGGCGCGGTTCACGCGGGCGTTGTCGGGGCTCTTGAGCGCCGCCACGAGGGGCGGCGCGGCGAGCGCGGGCCCCACGGCCGCGAGCCGCTCGACCGCCGCGAGCCGGGTCTCGGGATCGGCGTGGTCGAGCGCCGTGACGACGAGCACCCCGAAGGCGTCGCCGGAGGGAATCCGCGACAGCGCCTCCACATAGAGCCCGCGCATGCGCAGGTCCGGATCGGTCCGCAGCGCGGCGGCGAGGGCCGTGACCGCGAGCGGGTCGGAGATCCCGCGGATCTCCTCGGCGGCCGAGGCCCCGCCCCCCGCGGCGTCGCGGCGCAGCCGTTCGAGCCGCTTCTTCCAATCGCGCTCGACCGCCGCCTCGCGGTCGGCGCGGGCGGCGAGTTCGACCTCCTGCGGCGTCCGCCAGGCGCCCTCGTGACGCACGAGCCCCATGGCCGCCATCGACTCCGCATGCCGGCGGCCCACGTCGCCCGTCGGCTCGGCGGCGAGCGCGGCGGCGGCCCAGCCGGCGGCGGCCAGGCTCCGGACGACGAGCGATCGCGGGAACGACGGGACCATGGGATTCATGTCGGCATCCGGCCGGCCTGTGCATGCGGCGGGGCTAGAGCGGCCGCGCCGCCTCCTGGATCAGCCCCGCGTACATGGCGAAGAACCGCACCACCACCAGCGTAATCAGCAGGGCCACCGCGGCCCACGCCGCGAATCCCACCCCGCGCACCGTCGCCGCCAGGCCCGCCCGGGACTCTTCCTCGAGGCCGGCCGCGAGCCGGTCGAGCGTCTCGGGCGTGGCGCCCGTCAGTTCGCCGACGGCCACCGCCTCCACGACCCGCCGCGGAAAGCGGCCGGCGGCGGCGAGCGCCGCGGCCAGGTCGGAACCCGACCGCAGCCGCTCCTCGACCTCCTCGGGATCGACCCGCAGTCCCGGCGCCGCGGCCGACGCGATCTGCACGAGCCCTCCGGCGTCGATGCCCGCCGCCGAGGCCAGGGCCGCAGCCCGGCACCAGGCCGCGGCCTCGCCCGCCGCGAGCGCCGGCCCCAACACCGGCAGTCGCATCGCGACCTGCCGCGCCGCGCCGCGGTCGCGCCAACTCCGCATCACGAGCCAGGTCGCGGCCAGCGCGACGGCGGCCCCGACGCCGAGGGCGAACAGATACCTCCAGAGTCCCGGGAGGCCGCGGAGACCCAAGCCCACGAGGTCGACGGGCTGGCCGTCGAGCCCGGTCGTGCCCCCCGAGATCACGATCAGCGCGCCGGTCGCCACCACGGCGGCGGCGCACTGGAGCGCAGGCTTGACGAGCGCCGCCCGCAGGTCGCGGCGGGTGCGCACGGCATGGCGGACCGCGGC
>JBJTIV010000002.1:0-3816 GCA_046095145.1 Planctomycetaceae bacterium | reverse complement strand
CAGCATCCTGCGCGGGCTGCGCGAGAAGTACGAACTGCACCACAAGGTGGGCTTCAAGGACGCCGCGCTCGTCTCGGCGGCCGTGCTCTCCCACCGCTACATCGCCGACCGCTTCCTGCCCGACAAGGCGATCGACCTCATGGACGAGGCCACGAGCCGCATCGCCATGGAGCTGCAGAGCGTGCCCAGCGAGATCGACGAGGTGCAGCGGCGGCTCGTGCAGCTGGAGCTGGCGGCCCGCCAACTGGCCGAGGAGACCGAGGAGCACGCCAAGGAGCGGCTCGTCGAGATCGAGAAGGAGTCGACGGAGCTCCGCCGCACGCTCGCCGACCTGCGGCAGCAGTGGGAGGCGGAGAAGCTCGGCGTGGGCAGCGCGCAGGAGCTGCGGAAGCAGCTCGACGACGTCCAGCTGGCCTTCGACCAGGCCGGCATCCAGATCAAGGAGCGGCAGGCCACGGGCCAGCCGGTGGCCGAGGAGCTCTACCAGAAGCTCTACGAGCTCGACGTGAAGCGGAAGGGCCTGCAGCAGCGGCTCGAGCAGGAGGGCTCGGAGAAGGAGGGCAAGGACACGGCCAAGGCGGGGGCCAAGCGGCTGCTGCGCCGCGAGGTGGGCCCCGAGGAGATCGCCGAGGTGGTGAGCGCCTGGACGGGCATCCCCGTCACGCGGCTCGTGGAGACCGAGCGGGCCAAGCTGCTCGTGCTCGAGGAGCGGCTCCACCAGCGGGTGGTGGGCCAGGACGAGGCCGTGTCGGCCGTCAGCGACGCCGTCCGCCGCAGCCGCGCTGGGCTGCAGGATCCCAACCGGCCGATCGGATCCTTCATTTTCCTGGGGCCGACGGGCGTGGGCAAGACGGAGCTCTGCAAGGCGCTCGCCGAGGTGCTGTTCGACGACGAGAACGCGATGGTGCGGATCGACATGAGCGAATTCATGGAGAAGCACACGGTCGCGCGGCTGATCGGCGCGCCGCCGGGCTACGTCGGCTACGAGGAGGGGGGCCTGCTCACCGAGGCGGTGCGCCGACGACCCTACTCCGTGGTCTTGCTGGACGAGATGGAGAAGGCCCACCGCGACGTATTCAACGTGCTCCTGCAGGTGCTCGACGACGGGCGGCTCACCGACAGTCTCGGCCACACGGTGGACTTCACCAACACGATCGTGGTGATGACGAGCAACGTGGGCAGCCAGGCGATCCAGGAGATCACGAAGGAGGGGGGCGGCGAGCAGGAGGTGCGCGAGGCCGTGAAGGAGGCGCTCCAGGCCCGGTTCCTGCCCGAGTTCCTCAACCGCATCGACGAGACGATCGTCTTCCACCCGCTGGACAAGCAGCACATCCGCCGGATCGTCGACATCCAGATGAAGCGGCTGGTGAAGCAGGCCGAGAAGGCCGGAATCACGCTGGAGTGCGGCGAGGCGGCGCTCGAGGAGATCGCGCGGCTGGGCTACGACCCGGCCTACGGGGCCCGGCCGCTCAAGCGGGTGATCCAGCAGCAGCTGCAGAACGAGCTGGCCCGCGAACTGCTCTCCGGCGCGTTTCCGGAAGGGAGCCGGGTGCGGATCGACTTCGTGCAGGACGGCTTCACGTTCACGACGGTCGCGTGATGCCGCCGACTCGTGGAGCCGACGCCGCCTAGCGCTTGCGGTCCTCGAGCCCCAGCCGCGAGATGACGCCCTCGCAGCCGGGCGTGAGCCGGCGGATCTTCTCGGCCATGGCGAGCTTCTCGCTCGTGGTGGCCTTCTTGAGCTTCGACTGGTACTTCGTGAGCTTCTGCTTGCGGTGCCGGCGCCGCTTCACTTCCTTCATGCGGTTGCTGATGCCGCCCATCGATCGGTTCCTCTGGTGTGTGCGGGGAAGCCGGCAGCGTAGGCAACGTCGGGCCGCGAGTCAAAGCCGCCGTGTGCGGCAGGCTACACTTCGCCCGTGGGCTCCGCTCCAATCGAGCCTGGACGGGTGGCAGAGCGGTTGAATGCACCGGTCTTGAAAACCGGCAGTCGCGAAAGCGGCTCGTGGGTTCGAATCCCACCCCGTCCGTTCCGGCTCGCTGCAGGATGCAACGTGACGAGCGATCACCCCGTTGAAGCCAGGCGGATCGAGGCTGATGGGGACGTCCGGGACGACCGGTTGCGGGAGCCACAGGCTCGCTCGTCAGCCGCGGACGTTCGTGGTGCCCTCGACGTGCCTGGGCTCGTAGGGGCAGTGCCGGCAGCCTGAGCCGCAGCAGTGGCCACGCTGCAGATGGTAGGCCACCGTGTAGACCAGCAGGCCGTCCTCGAAGTACCAGGCGGGCTGCTCCGAGGCTTTCTTCTCGTCATGACGCACTGGCTCGGGCGGCATGGCTGAGGCCCGCCCCATGATGGCGGCTCCGACGAAGCCTGTATGAGATTCACCAGCCCCTGCGCCAGGCGCGGCGATACGCCCGGTTGAGCGGAGCCTGCACGGCCGGCCGCGGCGCGTACGCCGGAACGCCGTCGTAGATCACCGGCCGAGACACATAGACGGGCCGCTCCATCACCGGATACGCGAACGTGGCCGGCGCGTAGCCACCGAAGGCCGCCGGGCCGCCGAACCCGTAGGGTCCGTAGGGATAGAAACCGCCGCCAATCCCGAATGGCACCGCGCCATAGGCGGGACCGACGCCCACGCCGCCGAAGCCCAGCCCGCCGATCCAGAGTCCCTGGGCGCTCGCCGGCTGGGCGAACGCCAACGATCCACACACGAGGCCGAAAGCCACGATCCGCCGCATCATGTCAGCATCCTCCGTGAGCGAGGGCCGTCCCACGACGGCCCGAAGCTGTCACGATACGACATTCCGCCGAAAAAGGCTCGGTTTCGGCCGGCGTGCACTCCGACCGCCGACGGGGGCGTCTCTGGCTGGCGTCAGGGGGTCGGCGCGAGCGTCGTGATGATCGGCCGGTGGTCGCTCGTCTGGTCGGTGTCCGGGAAGTCGCCCTCCCGCACGACGACGTCCGACTCGGCCTGCCAGTCCCGCGCCGCGTTGGCCACGAACACGAAATCGAGGATCGAGCCCGGATACTTGTCCTGGCCCGGATGCTCGGGGTCGTGGGTCCAGTTCGAATCCACCTGCGGGTCGGGCTTCAGCCAGCGCCACACGTCGCCCTCCATCATGGCGTCGTAGGCCGGGTTGCCCGTGCCGGTGGCGAACACGTAGTCGAGGTTGAAGTCGCCGGCCGCGACCACGGGCTCCGCGGCGTGGTCCGCGGCCCACGCCGTGAGCGCCTTGGCCTGCTCCACGCGGAGATCGGCCTCGCCGCGGGCCAGATGGCAGACCACGAGCCAGAAGGCGGTGTCCGCCCCCTTGTCACGGAGCCGAGCCACCAGCGGCGAGCGGGCCCGGATCGTGCCGACCTCGGGCGAGGCCGGGTCCATGACGACGAAGTTCGTCGCCCGGCCCTTGTACTTGTGGAGCTCGAAGACCTCCTCGATGGCGAATCGCCCGGCGTCGACGACCAGCAGCAGCGAGTCGGAATCCTTGAAGCCGCCGCTGGCGGACGTCACGAAATCCACCTCGCCACCCAGGCCCTTGGCGACGGCGGCGCGATACTCGGGCACCGTCTTCGGGTCGACCTCCGTCAGGGCCACGATCTGGGCCCGGGTCGCCGGAGCCTCGAGCAGTTCCGTGAGCTGCCGGCCGATCACGTCGGCATCGCTGACCCGCGGGGCGCTCGGCCGGTTGCTCTCCACGTTCCAGGACAGGATCCGAAAGGGCTCGGCGCGGACCACGGCGGGCGTTGCCGCGATCAGCATGGCAGCGAGCAGCGACACGTGGCTGGGACGCGGTCGAGTCATGGGATGGGAG
>JBJTIV010000001.1:0-11880 GCA_046095145.1 Planctomycetaceae bacterium | reverse complement strand
ATGCACCTGATCGACGGCGGCCTGTCCACCCAACTCGCCCGGCTGGGTGCCCGCATCGACGGCCCGGTGTGGACCGGCCGCGCGCTGCTCGACGACCCACGGCTGGTGGAACGAGCACACCGGGACTTCCTGCATGCGGGGGCGACCGCGGTCATCACGTCGAGCTATCAACTCTCGCGAGCCGGGTTCGTGGCCAGCGGCCTGTCGGTGGCGGATGCCGACCGCGCACTCACGCAATCCGTGGCGGTGGCACGTCGGGCCGTGGACGACGCCCGTGACCCGGGCGCCCCGCGGGCGCTGGTCGCCGCCAGCGTCGGGCCGTTCGGGGCGATCACGCACGACGGCGCCGAGTACCGGGGCAACTACGGGATATCCCGCGACGAGCTCGCCGCCTTTCACCGCGAACGAATCGAGGTGCTGGTGGCGGCCGGGCCGGACGTGCTCGCGGTCGAGACGATCCCCGATCTGGTCGAGGCCCGGGTGTTGAGCGGGCTGCTCGAGGCCCACCCGCGCATTCCGAAATGGTTCTCGTTCACCTGCGCGGACGAGGGACACCTGTGGGCGGGTCCGTCCATCGAGGAGGCCGTGGCCGCGGTCGTCGGCACGCCCGGCTTGGCCGCGGTCGGCGTCAACTGCGTCGAACCCGAGTTGGTCGCGGGACTGGCGCGGCGCATCCGTGCGGTCACCGACGTGGCGGTCATCGCCTATCCCAACCGCGGGGGAACGTGGGACGCCGAAGCGGGCCGGTGGCATGGCACGCGCACCGAGTCGTTCGCCGACTGGCTGCCTGCATGGCGTGACGCCGGCGTCGCGATCGTGGGTGGATGCTGCGGAACCGAAGCCTCCGACATCGCCCAACTCCGCGCCGCGCTCGCTGACTCATACGAACCATGCTTCAGTTACGGGAGTCAACACGCCTGACCCGGCTTCGGGGATGCTCCTATCCTCTCGCCCGGACGTTCGCTTCGGCCATCCTTGGCCTGCGCTCACTCGGAGGTGCCTGCGCTCCGCCCTCCGGGCTGCGCTTGCCACCTACGCCGGCGAGAGGGCACAGGCAACCCCTTGCGAAGAGAGAGGGAGTCACGCCGCCGCTTTCGATTGTCTACAAAGGGGGTGTGAGTCACTCCTTCACGTCTCTCGCCGGACCCGTGCTCGTGATCGGCACCACGAATGCCGGGAAGGTGCGGGAGTTCGTCGAACTGCTCGGTCCCCACGGGATCGGCTGCCGGTCGCTGCGCGACGTGGAGGGCGCCGTCGAAGTGGAGGAGACCGGGGAGACGTTCGCCGAGAACGCCGCGCTCAAGGCCACGCTCCAGGCGCGGGCGGTCGGGGCCTGGGTGCTCGCCGAGGACAGCGGGCTCGTGGTGCCGGCGCTCGACGGGGCCCCGGGCGTGCGGTCGGCCCGCTTCTCAGGTGCGGCCCCACCGGGCACGACCACGCCCGTCGACGAACGCAACAATGATCTCCTGCTCGGCCGCATGCGGGAGCTCGCCGGCCGCGACCGCGCCGCCCACTACGCCTGCCACGCCGCCCTGGCCGATCCGGCCGGCCGGATCGTCGCCGTGGCCGACGGCGCCTGCCACGGGCAGATCGCCCCGGCCCGGCGGGGCGGCGGGGGCTTCGGCTACGACCCGCTGTTCATCGTGCGCGAGTATGGGCTCACGTTCGGCGAACTGCCGCCCGCCGTGAAGGCGGTGATCAGCCACCGGGCCCGCGCGCTCCGCGGCATCCTGCCGGCGATCCTCCACGGTCCCGGCGCCGCCGCGGCGGCTCGAGCGGTGTCGCGGCGACCCGGCTTCGCGTAGTCTGTGAAAGCTCGCTCGGAGCGGGTGCACCAGGGATGACATGGCATGAGTCGCCGATCCAGCGTCCTCGTCGGTCTCGCGACCTGGGCCTGCCTGGCTCGCGCCGGGGCGGAGCCGGCCACTGCTCCTCCGAACGCCGCTCCGGCGGACGTTGTGGCCACGGTCGGCGACACCCCGATCTTCCGCTCCGAACTCGACGAGATCGTGCGGCGCGGCATGGCCGCAGACGTGGTTCCGGGATCGTCGGCGCGTGACGCCGCTCCATCGGCCGGATCGGACCGGGCGCAGTGGCTGGAGGCCGCGGCCATGGAGCAGATCATCGACGCGCGTCTGCTCCGAGCGGAGATCGAGCGCGAGCAGATCACGATCGGGCGGCTCGACGTGGACACGCGACTCGAGCAGCTCAAGAAGCAGATGGCGGCCCGGGGTCTGGAGTGGGGCCGGTTCCTGGCGTTGAGCGGTCGCGACGAGGATGCGATCCGCGAGCAGATCGAGCTGGAGATCGCCCTTGACCGGCTGATCCGGCCGAAGCTCACGCCCACGGTGCTGACCGCGGGATTCGAGCGGTATCGCCGCACGCTCGACGGCACCCGCCTGCGGGTCAGCCACGTGATCCTGCGGCCCAACGTGGCGCTCGGCGAGGAGGGGGTGACGGCGACCATGGCGCGGGCGGCCGTGATTCGCCGGGAGATCGTGCAGGGGGCGGTCTCGTTCGCCGACGCGGCCAAGAGGTACTCGGCCGGGCCGAGCCGGCTCGAGGGGGGCGATCTGGGCTGGATCAGTCGCGACTCGCCCATGATCGACGCCTTCGCCAAGGAGGCTTTCGCCCTCGCGAAGGGCGACGTGTCGAAACCGTTCCTCACTCCGTACGGCATCCACGTCGTGCAGGTCACCGACATGGAGCCGGGCCGCGCGGGCTTCGAGGCGTTGCGGCCCAAGCTGGAGTCGATCCTCGCCGAGAACATCCTCCGCGACCTCCTGGTCAAGCTGCGGGCGACGACACCCGTCACCTTCGAGGCCGGCGTGCCGCACTTCGATCCCGCGACGTCGACCGACCCGCAGGCGGTCCGGCGCGTCGTGGTGGAGGGGGCATCCGCCCTCCCGTCACCCTGATCGGGGCCGGGCGCCACCGTCCCGGGGCCGGACGCGGGCCGCCCGCAGCCGCTTTCCGCTTCGCCGGAGCCGCATTGCGGGGTCGGGGCCCTGCCGCTACCTTCTTCGACCCCTCCGCAGCGGTGTCGGCGGCATGAAGATCCGATCCAGCCTGCTCGTGACGTGTCTCGTCGTCGTGCCGCTGATCGCGATGTTTTCCCACCGCATCCCGCCGGCCGCTCGGGCCGCGGTCGGCCAGTGGCTCCGTGACGTGGCAGGCGGCGGGCGTGCCGCCGCCGCGACGGCTCCGCCCCGGTCGGCCCGCGTGTCGCCCGCCGTGGAGCCGAGCGTGCGACCCGCGGTCGCCGCCGTTCCGGCCGCGGAAGTGCCGCGCGTGGTGCCGGTCGCGGCGATCGTCCCGGTCTCGTCCGAACTGCCTGCTGTCGACGCAAGCGCCGGTTTCAGCTTCGAGCAGCTCCGCGTCATGGGCGCGGTCGCGATCGACTGCCGTCCGCTGCCCGGCGCGGGGGGCCACATCGCCAGCTGCCGCGTGCCGGTCGACGGCGAGGGACAACTCGAGCGGGTGTTCCAGGCCGTCGGTGCCGACCCCGCGTCCGCGGCCGACAAGCTGCTCGGCGACGTGCGTAGCTGGCACCGCCGCTCGACGGTCGCCCCGTCGCGAACGATGCGTTTCTGAGCGGTCGTGTAGCCTCGTCAATCACCCGCTGCGGGCGTGACTCCATGCACAGGCGCGGCCGGCCCACCACGCTCGCCGCCAGCCTCGCGGCAGTCCGCGGCACGGTCTCCGCCGCGCCGTGGTTCGCCGGCGGCAGGGGCGGCGGGCCGCGGCCGCTGCTCGCGGCGCTGCCGGCGGAGCCGCAGGGGCCCCGGCGCGGTGCCGCCACCGATCCGGCCCAGGTGCGGGGCGACGAGCTGGCGCGGGTGGAGGCGGCGCTCTTCCTGGCACGGGAGCCGCTCACGTCGCGGCGGCTCGCCAAGCTCGCCCGCCTCAGCGACGGCACCCGCGCCCGGGTCCTCGCGCTCGAGCTGCGCGCCCTGCAGGAGGCAGCGGGATCGGCGGTGCGCGTGGAGCACATCGCAGGCGGGTTCCAGATGTTCACGCGAACCGCCTTCGGACCGTGGGTCAGGCGGCTGTCCGCCGGGATGCAACGCGGACGCCTGTCGGGTTCCGCGCTCGAGACCCTGGCGATCGTCGCCTACCGTCAGCCCGTCACCCGCGCCGAGATCGAGTCGATCCGCGGCGTGGGGAGCGAGGAGATGCTGCGTCAACTCATGGAGCGGGATTTTGTCGCCATTGGCGGCCGGGCGGAGGAACTGGGACGCCCCAACGTGTACGTGACCACGCGGCATTTTCTCGCCGCCTTCGGTCTGGCGCGGCTGGAGGATCTGCCGCCGATCGCCACGTTTTCCGGCAGCCCTGCGCCGGCCGAGCCGCCGTCCGCGGCCGGCGCCGGCGACGAAACCGGCTGATCGAGCCCGGCCCCCAGCCGCCGCGGCCGAGTGGGCCGGGTGCCGCGCGGCATCGGCCGCCGCAGGCCGCCGTCAGCCCAGCACCCCGAGCCCCGTCCTCGGCACCGGATTTTTTGGGCAGGCGATTGGACGGCGTGCGGCCGATCGGGTACAGATTTTGACCGTTGTCCGACTGCACTGCTGTCCCGAGGGAGGTCTTTGCCGTGACGATCGTTTCCAGCGACCGGGGTGATGTGGATGCCCTGGCTGCAGACGTGTTCTCCTGGAGCGAGCTCCCGGACCTGCTGGCTGCCGACGACCTGTTCACCGGGCGACATCCGGGTGCCTTCGCCCGCGGTGACGAGGATGAAGACGAGGATGAAGACGAGGAACTCGAAGACGAGGACGACGACTTCGAAGACGACGACGAAGAGGATGATGACGACGACGAAGAGGACGATGGCGCCGAAGACGACGAGTGGGAGGAAGTCGAAGACGAAGACGACGATGAGGAAGAGGATGAAGAGGACGACGACTCGGACGAGGACGAGTCCGCCGAGGACGATGAGGAATGGGAGGACGATGAGGAGTGGGAGGACGAAGACGAAGATGACGAGGATGAAGACGACGACGAATGACGTCGTCCGCCGTCCTCACTGCGCCGTTGGCGCAGGGTTCGCCGCTGCGTCCCCCTCGTCGAGCAGCAGCCTGACGATCGTCCCGTTGCGATCCACGTCGATCGCCGCCTGACCGGCCGCCGCCCGCAGTCGCGCGAGCACGTCGTCGTGGCTCACCGCCGCCGTGCCGCCGACGGCCACGATCCGGTCGCCGACGAGCACGCCCGCGGCGGCCGCCGGTGACCCGGGCGTCACCCGTACCACGATCGCCGATCCGGGTTCGCCCGGATCGGGCCGCGAGCCCAGGCCCCAGCGGCCGCGCGGCGCACCCGGACCCAGCGGCGCCGGCGACTCGAGCCGCCGCTTCGTGGCGTCGGATTCCCCGCGCGACGCGGTGCGGAACGCCGGCGGCGGCCCCGCGGCGTCGGCGAGCTCTCGGACGAATCCCAGCGTGAGCCGCGCCACCGGCTCGATGCCGTCCACGTTGACGAGATGCACGTCGTCGCTGGGGCGGTGGTACTGGTCGTGGAGCCCGGTGTGGAACATGACCGTGGGGATGCCGGCGGCGATGAACGGATAGTGGTCCGAGTCGTCCTCGATGTCCCACATGAAGGCGAGCGACAGGCCCGCGGCCACGGCGGGGTCGCTGTTGGCACGGGTCACGAGCGACCGCAGGCCCGTGGCGGTCCGCGTGCCGTAGACCTCCAGTCGTTGACCGCGAAGCCGACCGATCATGTCGAGGTTCACCGAGAACACGACGGTGGCGTCGGCGACGGCGGCTGGCCGCACGCGCAGGAAGTGCCGCGAGCCGAGCAGCCCCTGCTCCTCGCCGTCCCAGAAGGCCACCAGGATCGGCCGCTTGGGGCGGGGCTCGAGGTGCGCCAGTGCCTCGGCCACCTCGAGCAGGCCAGCCACGCCCGAGGCGTTGTCGTCGGCTCCGTTGTGCACGAAGCCGAAGGGGCCGTAGCTGTTGGCGGCCTTGCCGTAGCCGACGTGGTCGTAGTGGGCGCCCACCACGACGAGCTCGCGGGCCACGGTCGGGTCGGAGCCCGGCAGCAGGGCGAGGACGTTGCGCAGCGACCCGAGGGCCTGGTACCAGGTGCCCGCGTCGCCGGCCGGCCGCAGGTCGAGTCTCTCGAGCTGCTCCACGATGTAGGCCGCCGCAGCCCGGCCGCCCCGGCTGCCCCCTTCGCGGCCCTCGAACGAGTCGTCGGCAAGGATGCCGATGTGGCGGCCGGCGTCGCCGGCCCGGATCCCGGGGCTCGCGCCGGACGGGATGTCGGCTGCGGGCGCGCTTGCCGGCCACGAGGCGGTGGCCGCGATGGCAACCGCGGCGGCCCGGGCCAATCCATCGAGTCGCCGGAACGCGGCCGGGCGACACGGGATCGACGGACGGCGCATGGGGCTGACGTGCGGCACAACGGAGAGTCGCGTGGCGCGGTCGTCGCACCGGGGGCTCAGTGTAGGGAGGAACGGCGCGAGTTCGTCCAGTCGGCGGCGTCGGCGGACGCGGAGTCGGGCATGCAGCGCCCGCCGTGCCCGTCCGCAACGCTGCGGCGGCTCCTTGCGGCGGCCTCGGTCCGTGGCCAGAATGCGGTCGGACGGAGAGGTGGCAGAGCGGTCGAATGCGCGTCTTTGCTAAAGACGTGTCCGGTCAAAAGCTGGACCGCGGGTTCGAATCCCGCCCTCTCCGCTGGTTGGTGACGCTGGGTTTTCCGACGAGTGGTCTGTCCCCAGACCAGTTCGAGGTCGCTCGCGCCCCGGCTGTTGCGATGTGAAGCACCGCCCTGCAGTCCGGAGGTGGTGGGCTAACGCACAAGTGTCGGGTCATATCTCATTCAGGCGGAATTGATGAGCCTTTTTGTCCGAGCCACCGTGTGCTTCCTCATCGTCTGGTCTGCCGTGATCTACGGCTATGGCTTCTCGCAGTCGTGGCTCCGTGACAGCGACTGTGACCTGCAGCAGAGGCAGGAGGAATACGAGAGCTTTCGGCAAGGCGTCTATCCAACGAGGACCCTTGAGCCCGGCATCCCCAAGGATGCGCGCGTGCCGTACACCGTTTACCCACCGTACGCCCTCCCCATGTTCATGCCCCTGTACGAGCCCTTCGGAAAACTCCAAGGGCGAGTCGTCATCCAACTGCTGTCGCTCGCGGGGTTGGCCGCCATCGCGGCCTATGGAACCAGGCTGCTGCGGCCAGCCGGTACCGCCTCCGCGATTCTGGGAGCATTGGCCGCCGTCGCCATCCCGGGCAACGGAAGCGCGATTGCCGTCGGGCAGTTTTCGATCATCTGTGCCGCAAGTGTCCTCGCGCAAATGAACCTGTTGGATCGTGGGCGGCCGCTCGCGGCCGGCGCCTGCTGGGCGCTGGCGATGCTGAAACCCCAGATCGGGCTGTCATTCGCGGCGCTGTTCTTCGTGCGGCGTGAATGGTTGGGGCTCGCTTGGGGCGTCACGATCCTTCTGGGCCTGAGTCTTGTGGCGTGCTGGTGGACGGAAGTCTCACCTTGGGCCGTCGTCGATCACTGGATGTTGCGCATGTACACGGGATTTGCTTCGAGCACATCGGTCTCCGGTCAATTCGCCGAGGCCATCGAAGTCAATCCCCGGATCATCCACATCACCGCCGCCGCACTGCTTGTGATGATCCCGATCGTCGCGATCAGGATTATGCGGCGGTCTTCCCGAGCCGACACGCTCAACGTCGCCGCAGTTGCGGCACTGTGCAGCAGCGTGCTGATCTATCACCGAGCCTACGACCGCATCATGATGTTTCCTGTGCTTTTTGTGGCGCTCGCGGCCACAGCCCAACGCCCCACCCCATGGCACATCTTCATTTCCGTGACACTGGCTTTGAGCCTGTGGCTACCGGAGAAGATCATCCCGGAAATACCGCTCTTGTTCTTGGTGCGGCCGGCGGTCTGGGTCGCGCTGGGCATCGCGATGTTCATGAGCCAGCGCCGCAGTGCGGCGACGAAGGACGACGTCCAGCCGCATTCGACCGACTCGGCCTGAACGTGCCGCGGTCAGCGGGAGTATCGGCCTCGTCCCAGGTGTGCACCACCGCTCTGCGGAATTGACCAATCCTGAGGGCCCGTCACGCGGTCAGGCACACCAAGTGCACTCCGGCGGGCACCGGCCCCGTGGCGGCCGGCTGCATACCACCAAAACTGTTGTAGACTTGATTTTGGGTGCGCGGAACCACGATGCACCGGGCAGGAATTGGTCATGGATTCCACCGTCGTGCAGAATTCGGTCGCGACGCCATCGCCGCCGACGGTGCCCGGCACGGCGGGTCAGCCGACCGTCGGCGAGGCGTCAGGCCGGGTTTCCACCACGCGGGTCAGCGTGGTCATGCCGACGACGGATTACGACGAGCCGTTCGCAGCCTGCGCCCGGCGGGTCATCGACACGCTGCGGCCCGAGTTGGACGACGAATTTCTCGTCGTCTTCGATGGTGAACCCGTCTCCACCCCGGGGTGGCTCGAGCATTCAGGCGCCACGCTCATGGCCACCGGCCGACGGTCCGGCCCCGCGGCGGCGCGGAACCTGGCCGCGGAATCGGCCGGCGGCGACGTGATCTTGTTCGTGGATGCCGACGTGGAACTCGCCCGCGACGCCCTCGAGCGGGTGCGGGCCACGTTCGATGCCGATCCGGACCTGTGCGGCGTGTTCGGCGCCTATGACGCGGCGCCGGCCGCCCCGGGCCTCGTGAGCCGCTTCCGGAACCTTCTGCACCACCACACCCATGCGTGCCATGCCGGTCCCGCCGAGACCTTCTGGTCCGGTTGTGGCGCGATGCGGACGCGTGCTTTCCTCGATCTCGGCGGTTTCGACGCCCGCTACCGGGAGCCGTCGATCGAGGACATCGAATTGGGCTCGCGCGTGGTCGCCGCGGGCGGCCGTCTGACGCTCGACCCGGCCATCGCCTGCACGCACCACAAGCGATGGACGCTCGGCTCGATGGTCTTCACCGACATTTTTCGGCGGGCGGCGCCCTGGACCCGGCACATGCTGGCGACGGGCAGCAGCACCACGCGGCTGAATCTTGACTGGCGGTCCCGCGCAAGCGGTGCCTGCGCGGTGCTCGCGGGTGCGGCGGCCCTGGCGGCCCCGTTCCTGCCGTGGGCGGTCGTGCCCCTGCTCGCCTGCCTCGTGGCGATTTTCCTCGTGAACCGGGACTTCTACGCGCTCTGTGCCCGCCGGGGCGGCCCGATCTTCGCGGCGGGCTGCTTTGTCCTCCACTGGCTCTATTTCGCGTACGCCACGCTGACGTTCGCGGTCGTGACGATCATCCACCGCCTGTGATGTCAGGTGACCGACGGCCGTCGAGGGCATTCCCCCCGATGGTGGGCCGACGGTTGGGGCCGCCCGAAACCTGGGATACCATTGTCGAATCGGGACGTCGTGTCCCTGGATCGCTTCCGTCGTCGCAGTTCGTCCATGAGCCTCGTGCGACACGTCTGGACGATCCTCGGTCTGAAGGAGCGTCGCTGGGCGTTCGTCATCCTGGCCCTCATGCTGGCAACCGCGGGCATCGAGATGCTCAGCGTGGGGCTCGTCGTGCCCGTGCTGGCATTGATGACGAGTGACACTGCGGCACTGCCGGCGGTACTCCGCGACCGGTTCGAAAGGCTCGGTGGCGCTGATTCGAGCCGCGCAGTCATCGCCCTGTTGCTCGGATTGGTCATCGTCTACGCCCTCAAGGCGGTGTTCGTCTTGAGCGTCGCCTACTGGCAGGCCCGGTACGTGAGGTCCGTCCAGTCGAACGTGAGCCGGCGGCTCTTCGCCACAGTCATGGCGCAGCCCTGGACATTTCATCTGCAGCGCAACTCGGCCGGGATCACCCACGTGGTCGAGGAAAGCAAGGCCTTTGGGCAGGTGTGCACGGACCTGCTGCAGCTCGCTTCGGAGTCACTCGTCGGCATGGGGCTGTTCGCCCTGCTGCTCTGGTTCCAGCCGGTGGGCGCCACGATCATCGCCGCAGTGCTCCTGGTTTCCTTGTGGCTGCTCGACAAGGTCATCCGCCCGCGCTCGCGGCGGTGGGCGCAGGACCGCCATGACCATCTCCGCGTGCTTCGGCAGCACATGCAGCAGGGCCTCGAAGGTGCCAAGGAAGTGAAGGTCTATGGGTGCGAGCGGGAGTTCACAGACACCTTCCGCGTGCATACCGACGCGTCCGCCCGCATGGCGACCTTGCAGTGGCTCGTCGAGCAGGTGCCGCGGCCCTGCTTCGAAGTGCTGGCGGTGACATCGCTGTTGCTGCTGACGATCGCCATGACATGGCGCGAGGCAACGGTGCGATCGCTCCTCCCCATCCTCGGGCTCTACGTCACGGTGGCGTTCCGCATGCTGCCCTCGATCAACCACGCCACGGTCGCCGCCCAACGACTCCGGCACACCGAACCGATGATCGCCTCGCTGCAGCGGCACCTCGCGCTCGAGCGGTCGCTGCCGGAGCCAGGCCCCACGATGCTCGTTCCGTTCCGCGACAGCATCCGCCTGGACCACGTCCGCTTCCGCTATCCCGGACGCGACGACGACGTCCTGGCGGACATCGACCTGGTCATACCGCACGGCGCCTCCGTCGGCTTCATCGGCGGCAGCGGGGAGGGCAAGAGCACGCTCGTGGACGTGCTGCTCGGCCTGCTCCCGCCATCGTCCGGAACGGTGACGGTGGACGGCTTCGACATCCAGGAGAACCTCCGCGGCTGGCAGGAGATGATCGGCTACGTGCCGCAGTCGATCTACCTGCTGGACGCCAGCATCCGGCGCAACGTGGCCTTCGGTGTTCCCGAGCGCGTGATCGACGACGAGGCCGTCCGGCGGGCCCTCTCGGCAGCCCGGCTCGACGACTTCATCCGCAGCCTTCCCGACGGCATCGAGACCGTCGTCGGCGAGCGCGGCGTGAGACTCTCGGGAGGGCAGCGGCAGCGGATCGCGATGGCGCGGGCCCTCTACCACGATCCGCAGGTGCTTGTCCTCGACGAGGCGACGAGCGCCCTCGACACCGACACCGAGCGCGAGGTGATGGCCGCCGTGGAGTCGCTGCACGGCACGAAGACCCTGATCATCGTGGCGCACCGCCTGAGCACCGTGGCCCATTGCGACGTGTTGCACCGCGTGGAGGGCGGCAGGATCGTCCACTCGGGCGCGTTCACTGAGGTCTTCGCGGCCGGCTCCGGCCGTCCGCGCGGGTGACGCACCCCTTGATGAGGACACCGGCGCCGTCAGGAGCCGGAACCGGTCCTCGAGCCTCCCGCGCAGCAACTCGCCGCCGCCGCGGATCTTCTCGATCACGTCGCAGTGCCCGCAGGCCTGTCACCCGCCGAAGTCCGCGCCGCCCCAGGCGGGGGCGTCCCTGCCGACCGTGAAGGCCCGGATCAGGCCGTAGACATCGAGCAACCGCAGGGCCGCCGCCAGCGCCAGGCACACGCGGGTTCGCCCAGCAGGCCCCGACCGTGTCGTAGCCCTGCCGGGTGCGCTCGCGGACTGGATAGAGGAATCCGAAATCCATCACCGACATCAGCGCCGAAACGACTCCCTTCCCCGCGTAGCGGATGAACCCGCCGATGCCCGCCTTGGAACCGCAGATGTCGACGACGAGCAATGCACCGTCGCACTCGGCCGCCGCCGCGGTGGCGGCGTGCAGCGCCACGACGAAGCGATCCCGGTCGGTTCCCTCGCCGAGGTTGTACGTCTCGACGACGAAGCTGACCGTGGGCTGGCTGGGTGGTCCCTCAACCACCAGTTGGGCTCACGCCTTCTCGTGCGGCGACGCCTTGTCCGCAACGAGGATGTCGGTGCCGGCCCGCTTCTCGTCGGGCGTGAGCACCTGCTCCTCGTAGTAGGACCGCTCCGTGTTGACCTCCCAGGGGTCGAGCTCCGGGCGGCCG